>NZ_JBIVJB010000033.1:0-53080 GCF_044750025.1 Pseudomonas sp. NPDC088885
ATCGCTCTGAATCAGGTCGTCTTGCTTGATCTCGGTCATGAGTCGCGCTCCTCTAAAAGACGGGAACATTCAATAAGGTGCCTGCGGCTTGGGTGCATCGGTCGGTCGCAAACACCTTTCAAGGCACGCCGGGGCTGCTGGCGCGACGCTAAAAAGGCGCGGCAGTATACCGCGCATCAAAGGGGCATACACGCGCCGGCAGTCATTCGTTGGTCGCATGGATGGGCGAATATCGGACATCGGGTTAGCACTTCAGAATTTACCCCCTCACCCCAGCCCTCTCCCCCAGAGGGGGCGAGGGGGAAAGGGAGCCGATCTGCGCAGACTTCAAAACCTGAGTTCGGCTCGTTGGTTCAAGTCGGCGTATCTCGAACAGACAACACAGTCAGTCCCCTCTCCCTCCGGGAGAGGGCTAGGGTGAGGGGCTTTTAAGGTCAGGCATTTGACGTCAATTTTCGGGCCCGAAAATCGGTGGTCATTTATCGACTACGCCTCTAAAGTGGCAGCCGGTCTGTAGAGTAGGACACTCAGTCAGCCTCCTATCGCACGGTGAGTCAACGATTGACCCATAACGCCATACAACGTCTTTTGCTCAAACGTTTTGCCCTTGCTGCAGCCACCTATGGATTGGCTCTGCTGCTACTGTGGCTGGCGTTTTTTACCGGGCATTACCAACAATCCCTCAATACAGTGGCCGTCGGCAGCGCCCTCGTGGTGATCAGTCAGGCAACCCTGTTCGTGTTGTTCTGGACCGGGCGCAACCAGCGCTTCGACGATCCGAGCATGACCGAAGTGCAGGTGCTGCTCGGCCTCGGCTGGCAAACCTGGCTGATCGCCCATCTGGATGAGGCGCGTGGCGCCTTTCTGGTTTTTTACGTGCTGATCCTGCTGTTCGGGCTGTTCCATCTCAGTCGACGCGCGTTCATTCGAACGGCGCTGCTGGTGTTCTTCAGTTTCTGCGCCATCACCTTGTGGGACGGTTACAACTTCCGCTTGGCCGAGCCCGCACTGGCCGCGTTGCAAGTGTGCATTCTGGCGATGGTGCTGGCGTGGCTGGTGCTCTACGCACGCTTCGTTCAGGTCTCGCGACAACGCCAGCGCCAGCGCCGGTTTGCCTTGCAGGCGCACCAGGACACCCTGCGCGGGATGATGCGGCAGCTGGAAGATCTGGTCGCCACCGATGAGCTGACCGGGCTTTTCAACCGTCGTCATTTCCTGCGTCTGGCCTCGCGCGAGCTCAATGAAATGGACGAAGACGTGGCGCACGGCCTGGCGCTGATCGACCTCGATCACTTCAAACGCATCAACGACATGCACGGCCATGCCGCCGGCGATCAAGTGTTGCAGGCGTTCTCCGGCGTTGCTCAAGCGTGCTTGCGCGACGGTGATGTGCTGGCGCGCTACGGGGGTGAAGAGTTCGTGGTGTTGCTGCCCAACTGCGATGCCGAACAGTTGACCGCGTGCTGCGAACGTCTGCGCGTTGCGTTCGCCGATGTCGAACTGGTGGGCTTGAATGTGCGCAACCTGAGTCTTTCGGTCGGTATGACTTTGTTGGAAATGGGCGATGATCTGGACGACGCGTTGCATCGCGCCGATCAAGCGCTCTATCGGGCCAAGCGCGACGGGCGTAATCGCTGTGCGGCGGCGTGGGAGAACGTCGATGCCTGAACTTCGCGTCGGTGAACGGCAGTGGTCGGTGGCGTCGGGCACTAATCTGCTCGACGCTCTCAACCAGAATGGCGTTGCCGTGCCGTACAGCTGCCGCGCCGGCAGTTGCCATGCGTGTCTGGTGCAATGCGTGCAAGGCTTGCCTGCTGACAGTCGCCCGGATGCCTTGAGTGCCGAACAACGCCAAGAAGGCTGGAGACTGGCCTGCCAATGTCAGGTGATCGAAGACTTGCAGGTACACACCTTTGACCCGATTGCTGACGGTCGCCCGGCGGTGGTCGAAGCGCTGGACTGGCTCAGCGATAGCGTGCTGCGTCTGCGCCTGACCCCGCAACGTCCATTGCGCTACAGCGCCGGACAGCATCTGGTGCTGTGGGTCAATCACATCGCCCGACCGTATTCGCTGGCGAGCTTGCCGGAAGAAGACCGTTTTCTCGAATTCCACCTTGATTGCCGCCAGCCCGGCGAATTCAGCGACGCCGCCCGGCGTTTGCAGATTGGCGATGCAGTCCGCCTCGGCGAACTGCGCGGCGGCGCTTTGCATTACGACGCCGACTGGCATGACCGACCGCTGTGGCTGCTCGCGGCAGGCACTGGTTTAGGCCCGCTGTTCGGCGTGCTGCGTGAAGCGTTGCGCCAGGATCACCAAGGCGCAATCCGTGTCATTCACCTGGCCCATGACGATCGCGAACACTATCTGGCCAAACCCCTTGCGGCGCTTGCTGCGCAGCGTGAAAACCTTAGTGTCGAACTGTGGACGGCGGCCGAGTCAGCCGCCGCTTTGGCGCAACTGCGCCTTGTCTCCAGACAAACCCTGGCTTTAGTCTGCGGTTCGACGGCCAGTGTCGACGCCTTCGCCCGGCGCCTGTACCTGGCCGGACTGCCGCGCAATCAACTGCTGGCCGATGTGTTCCTGTCCCGCGGTTGAGCGCTAATGCTTATCGGGTTTCATAGGTTCTTTGTGGCCAAGTCTTTATGGTCAGAGGATTTTTTGTGGCAAGGGGATTTATGTGGCAAGGGGATTTTGTGGCCTGGGGATTATGTGGCCTAGGGATTATGTGGCGAGGGGATTTATCCCCGCTGGGCTGCGCAGCGGCCCCAAAATCTTGTGAGCGCTGCGCACTCAAACGGGGATAAATCCCCTCGCCACAAAAATCCCCCTCACCACACCCTTCTGGCCACAGAAGCCCCCTGGCCACAGTAGGCACTATCCCCATTTGACCTTCGCAAGCCCGACTACCGCCGAGACCCACCATGACCGAAGCCATCCTGCTGGAACGTGAACGCGGTTTGCTCACCCTGCGCCTCAACCGCCCGGACAAGAAAAACGCCCTCACTCGCGCCATGTACAGCCGCCTCGCCGAGGCCCTGAAGCGTGCCGATAGCGACCCCGAAATCAACGCCGTGCTGATCACCGGCAGCGCCGAGTGCTTCACCGCCGGCAACGACATCGCCGACTTCATCCAGCAACCGCCCTCCGACCTCGACAGCCCGGTGTTTCACTTCATGCTCAACCTGCTCGAATGCCGCAAACCGGTAATCGCCGCAGTGGCCGGCGCGGCGGTGGGCATCGGCACCACGTTGCTGCTGCATTGCGATCTGGTCTACGTGGCCCGCGATGCACGGTTGCGCATGCCGTTCGTCAACCTCGGTTTGTGCCCGGAGTTCGGCTCCAGCCTGATCCTTCCGCGCTTGCTCGGGCAAGCCAAAGCGTCGGAATTGCTGTTGCTGGGCGAAGGCTTTACCGGTGAACAAGCGGCGCAATGGGGCATTGCCACCGAGGCGCTGGACAATGGCGATACGGCGTTGAGCAAAGCGCGGGAAATGGCGCTACGTTTCGATGATTTGCCGGCAGATGCGGTACGCATCAGCAAGCAACTGATGAAGGCGCCGGACCGTGAGTTGATCCGCAAAGTGATCGAAGAGGAGGGCGTGTTGTTCACCCAGCGCCTGAAGTCGCCAGAGGCATTGGCGGCGTTGACAGGGTTTATCAAACGGCATTGAAATTGTCGGTGACCTGGCTTGCCAGCGATGAGGACCGAATAGGCACCACATCTTCAGGAGCAGAAAACAAAAAGCTCCGCCATTCACATGGCGGAGCTTTCGCTTTTCAACAACCGATCAATCAGACCTGTGGGTCGCCCACGTGCAGGATCTTCATGCCGTTGGTGCCGCCGGTGGTGTGGTAGCTGTCGCCCTTGGTCAGGATGACCCAGTCGCCTTTTTCCACAACGCCGCGTTTAACCAGCTCGTCGATCGCCTTCTGGCTGACTTCGTGCGGTTCCAGCGAAGCCGGATCGAACGGTACGGTGTACACGCCACGGAACATGGCTGCACGCGCCTGAGTTTCACGGTGCGGCGAGAACGCGTAGATCGGCACCGAGGAACGGATGCGCGACATGATCAGCGGGGTGTAGCCACTTTCGGTCAGCGCGATGATCGCTTTAACGCCCGGGAAGTGGTTGGCGGTGTACATGGTCGCCAGTGCGATGCTTTCGTCGCAACGGGTGAATTCCTTGCCGATACGGTGGCTGGAAGTCTTGCCGGTCGGGTGCTTTTCAGCGCCGACGCAGATGCGCGCCATCGCTTGAACCGCTTCCAGCGGATACAGACCTGCAGCGGATTCAGCAGACAACATCACGGCGTCGGTGTAGTCGAGCACGGCGTTGGCCACGTCGGACACTTCGGCGCGAGTCGGCATCGGGTTCTGGATCATCGACTCCATCATCTGGGTCGCGACGATCACAGCCTTGTTGTGGCGGCGTGCGTGCAGAATGATTTTCTTCTGAATGCCCACCAGCTCGGCGTCGCCGATTTCCACACCGAGGTCACCGCGGGCAACCATCACCGCATCGGAAGCCTTGATCAGGCCGTCGAGGGTTTCGTCGTCTGCGACGGCTTCAGCACGTTCGATCTTCGCCACCAGCCAAGCGGTGCCGCCGGCTTCGTCGCGCAGTTGACGGGCGTATTCCATGTCGGCAGCGTCACGCGGGAAGGATACCGCGAGGTAGTCGACTTCCATTTCAGCGGCGAGCTTGATGTCGGCCTTGTCTTTTTCAGTCAGAGCCGGAGCGGTCAGGCCGCCACCGCGACGGTTGATGCCTTTGTGGTCGGACAGCGGGCCGCCGATGGTCACGGTGCAATGCAATGCGTCGTCAGTTTGGGTATCAACGCGCATGACCACACGACCGTCGTCGAGCAGCAGCTCGTCGCCTACGCCGCAGTCTTTAACCAGATCCGGGTAGTCGATGCCGACCACTTGCTGGTTGCCTTCGGTCAGAGGATGGCTGGTGGAGAAGGTGAACTTGTCACCGATCTTCAGCTCGATCTTCTTGTTGGCGAATTTGGCGATACGGATTTTCGGGCCTTGCAGGTCACCCAGCAGGGCGACGAAGCGGCCGTGCTTGGCGGCAATGTCACGCACCAGTTTCGCGCGAGCCTTGTGCTCGTCGGGGGTGCCGTGGGAGAAGTTCAGACGGGCAACGTCCAGGCCAGCCAGAATCAGCTGTTCGAGAACTTCCGGCGAGTTACTGGCCGGGCCAAGGGTAGCGACGATTTTGGTACGACGGACGGACATGCAAAGACTCCTGAGTTCAAGCGCAAGCGAAGGCTACTATGCTCTTAGGGTGTAGTCATTGTTCGAATGCACTACTTTTTGTGAAGGGCTTTGTTAATAGTTTCTTTATTGAACGCCATGAACGCGACAATCGGCACAAACCGTTCTGAAGATTTTCGACGCAAGGTCGATACAGAGCACAAGACAGGAGAACCCCCATGCGATTGTTGCCCATTGCCGCCCTTGCCCTCAGCGTCCTCGCCGTCACGGGCTGCACCCGTTGGTCGATGAACCACCATTTGAACAATGCCTACAGCGCCTACGATCGCGGCAATTGCGAGCAGGTCATGCTTGAGCTGTCCAAGGTCGAACGCGCCAGCCGTGCCCGCCCGTACGTGTGGCCGGAAGTGTCGATGATGCGCGGTCAGTGCCTGGAACGGCAAAGTATGTTTGTCGATGCCGCGCAGACCTATCAGTTCATCATCGCCTCGTACCCCAACAGCGAATACGCCTACCGTGCCCGCGCCCGTTTGGAGACCCTGCAAAGCCTGGGTCATTACCCAACGCGCAGCGCCGCAGCCGTGGTACGTCCAACGCGTTTCTGATGACAGTTGTCATACAAAATCTGGCCGTGCGTACAGGCTGAGCTATAGTCGAATGATCCGGATTTAGAGCGCTGTCTCTGATCCGGGGCAACACCTGCGACTGGCAAGTGGTCAAGTGACGGCGACGTAGCGACCGTCACACCGGAAGCGGGGAGAGCGGGCCTGCCGAACAGGTTCGTTCCGAAGCAAAGGTGCGGCTCTGTGACGGAGCCCTGCATGGCGAACTGCGCATGTTTACCGACCGCCGGATTGAACGGCACCAACTGCCGTACTTCTTGAGAGTGTTCAACAGCGTCACCGACAAACCGATTGGCTTTCTCGGCAACGTTTCAGAAGACGGGCTGATGCTTATCAGCCAGTTACCGATGATGATCGGAGTTGATTTCGCGCTACGTCTGAAAATCCCCATGGGTGATGGTTGCCACCAGGTCATCGACTTTTCGGCGTGCTGTTTGTGGTGTCACGAGGATGCAACCCCGCAACATTACGATGCTGGTTTCAGTTTGCACCGACCGCCTGCCGAGTATGGGCAACTGGTGCGAGCGCTGAAGCAGTACTTCAGTTTTCAGCCGTTGCCGGCGTCTGCCTGATAATGGGGAAATTCAGCCTGCGGTAGCTCAGGGCAGTGCGCATAAATGTGGCTGCCGCAGACTGCAAATTCTAAGTTTTATTAGCAATCGCTCGTTCACTATCCAATGTTTTTTCAGCTAGCAACAATCCCATCTCGCTCAATTGATATATTGCCATTGCCAAATGGCGGGGCTTATCTTCCAAACTGTCCGCTAGATCCAGCAAAAGAATACTCACAGACGAAAACGTTTCATAGGTCTGGATAGCGATAGCTTCGGAATTGATTTCTGGAGAAACCATAAACATTTGCATACCTCGGTCTACGGAGTTACGGGAAGGTATATCAGGTTTTAAATAGTGGTCTAAAGCGCGTTCAGCTGCTTCGTGGAGTTTTCTTGAGTCTTGTGAAGCATACGGGGAAGTATCAGTAGGATCTATTTCAGGTGGATTTGGTGTAATTTTAAACATTGCCTTGTTTCCTTGTTTGATGACACCACACGCTTCGCGACTAAGGGAAGGGTGGCGGCTATGCGCAGGTTAGTCGACCGGTGGAAACAAGGCTTTTCCGGCGCGCCCTAGGGCGCCCTGCACATAGCCACCATCAAGTGCGGGTATGAAAACCCTACGAGATGATGTGATGCACCTTGTTAATCCACCGGGCGACTAAACCCGATCGCTGGTAGTCAGCGACATGCATCAATTTAATGGGCGGCACCTAGCGTGTAAGTCAGTCAGTTCTGATGGGAGTGTAGGGAACGGCGCCAAGCGTTGTAGTCCGAATCCCCCGGCAAGACATGCTCCGAATCATGGAGAGCTATGCTTTTTTAAATCAGTTCGGAAGTTTTAGGGAGGGTGCCAAGTAGCTGTATAGCTACTTGGTATTAAATTATTAGTGGCAGGTCTTGTTTGGGTGTGACTTGAGTGATTTTAAAAACCTTTCATGCTTCTGTTGCAATAAGCGTTGTCATTTTTTTCCTCTGAGTTTGGCGAAGCCCTGTTTAATGTAGCCGGCATTTTCACCAATTATACTCAGTGCACCTCGGATGTTTTCACCAACCTCATTTAAACCCTCCTTCTCTGCGTGCAGCGTCAATTCCATGATGGCGGCCTCTAGACCCAATTGATTCTGATACATCCTTTCCAATAAATCAGACAGCGAATATTCATCTGGCATTGGTTCGACTCCGTTCGAAAAAAGACAAGCATAGCAACGGTTTTCGGGTGCAGCGCTTTGAAAATTGTTTACGTCTTTCTATTGAACAGGCTGTAGATCGGATCAGTAGTCCGTTGAAAATGCTGCGTGGGAATAAACCACCTTCAAAACGTACCAGCCTTCTTCCAGCTCAAGTAACGCGTCACCAACTCAGTCCCTAACGACTGTGGCCGCACATCCAGCGTCTGAACGCCATGTGCGGTCAACCTTTCATGGCTTTCATTGCGCGCATTCAGATAGTCCACGGTGCCGCAATAGGTCAACGCTTCATCCAGTGTCTGAACGGCGCTCTGCTGCACTTGATCAAGTACGCCTTCACGCAGGCTCGCCACCAAAACTCGATGCTGCTGGCTCAAGCGTTTGACGGCGGTGAGCAGTTCCTCGTCGTCGTCATCGCGCAGGTTGGTGACCAGTATCACCAGCGCCCGACGCTTTTGCCGCGACAGCAGTTGGCTGACGGCCGCTTGATAGTCCGCCGTGCGCTGAGTGCTTTGCAGGTCGTAGACACTGTTGAGAACGATATTGAGCTGACCTGCACCTTTAACCGGTGCGAGGTAATGCGGCTGGGCATTGGCCAGGGTACACAAACCCATCGCATCGCCCTGACGCAGGGCCACGTAGCTGAGCAGTAAACAAGCATTCAGCGCATGGTCGAAGTGCGAGAGTTCGTCGTCCTGGCTACGCATGCGGCGGCCACAATCGAGCATGAAGATGATCTGCTGATCGCGTTCGTCCTGATATTCACGGGCAATCGGTGTGCGCTGGCGGGCGGTGGCTTTCCAGTCGATCTGGCGCAGGCTGTCGCCTTCGCGAAATTCGCGCAGTTGATGAAATTCAAGACCCTGACCACGGCGCTGCTTTTGCCGCACGCCGAGCTGACTGAGCCAGTTGTCCACGGCCAGCAGTTCACCGCCGTAGAGGCGGGCGAAGTCCGGGTAGACGCGGGTGTGATCGGTGACGTCGAGCAGGCGTTTGCCTGTCCATAAACCCAGCGGGCTGGGCAGGTTGATTTCGCAGCGTTCAAAGCTGAAATGACCGCGCTGGAGGGGGCGCAGGCGGTAGCCGACTTGGCTGATTTTGCCGGGCTGCAGTTCGACGCTGAGCGGCAGGTTTTCGAAGCTCAAGCCTTCCGGGACATGATCGAAGATGTGCAGGTGCAGTGGCTCGCTGAAGGCGTGTTCAACGTCCAGGCGGATTTCGCTCCAGCGACCAAGTGCGAGGCTGCCGGGCATGTACCGTTTGACGCGGATGGCGGGCAGGCGTTTGAGGCGCAGGGCATCGATGGCGGCCAGAGCCAGCAGGGCGAGGAGCAAGCCCCAATTGATCGCCGGCAGGCTAGGTGGGAGAGCGATTTGCAGTGCCTGCAAGGTGCCTAGGGCGATGCCGATGGCCATGAGCAGTGTTAGCCAGATTAGTAAGAGTTTTGATGGTTTCATGGCTTGGCACCGGGCTGTTTGTTGCAAAGATCGCAGCCTTCGGCAACGCCTACAAATGACCCATGTAGGAGCTGCCGGAGGCTGCGATCTTTTCTGCCCAACACGGATTTCACAGGCGCGGCGCCGGGATCTGGTCGAGCAGTTGCTGCAATACCTGATCGACTTGCAAGCCTTCGATGTCGAGTTCCGGGGCGATGCGTACGCGGTGGCGCAGCACGGCCAGCGCGCAGCCTTTGATGTCGTCGGGGATGACGAATTCGCCGCCGCGCAACAGGGCGCGGGCGCGGGCGCAGCGCACCAGGGCAATCGAGGCGCGCGGCCCGGCGCCGAGGGTCAGCCCCGGCCAGCTGCGCGTGCTGCGCGCCAGTCGTACGGCGTAATCGAGGACTTGATCGTCCAGCGGCAAATCACTGGCAATACGTTGCAGCGCTTGCACGTCTTTGGCTTGCAGCACGGTGCGCAACGGTTGCACATCAAGCATGTCGGCGCGGGTCGAGCGACTGACCTGACGCACCATGTTCAACTCCTGATCGGCGTCGGGGTAATCCATGCGCACCTTGAGCATGAAGCGGTCGAGTTCGGCTTCGGGCAGCGGGTAAGTGCCTTCCTGTTCAATCGGGTTTTGCGTGGCCAGCACCATGAACGGCTGAGCGATGGGCAGGGCGCGGCCTTCGAGGGTGACTTGCCTTTCTTGCATCGCTTCGAGCAGCGCCGCCTGGGTTTTCGCCGGGGCGCGGTTGATCTCGTCGGCCAGCAGCAAATTGGTGAACAGCGGGCCTTTGCGCAATTTGAACTGCTCGGTTTGCAGGTCATAGACGGCGTGACCGGTGACGTCGCTGGGCATCAGATCCGGGGTGAACTGGATACGCGCGAACTCGCCACCGAAGCAGCGCGCCAATGCGCGCACCAGCAAGGTTTTACCCAGCCCCGGCACACCTTCGAGCAGCACGTGGCCACCGGCGATCAGCGCGGTCAGCACGTCGTCGATAACCTGATTCTGGCCAATCAGGGCTTTCTGCAATTCGCTGCGAACCGCTTGCGCCAGTTGGCTGGCGCGCTGGCGTTGCTGGGCGGCGTGGCTGGCGCTGCCGGGCTCGGTCTGTTCACTCATAGCTTCCGGAGCCTCCCTAACTGTTAGTAACGAATTGTCTTCCATAAATCAATCGCTTACCTGATCTAACGGTTTTTTCTGTCCTTCTGGCCAATACGCATTCCTAGTACAGATGCTCATTGAACGAGCAGGCGATATATTGATCGGACGCTTCGTTTTTAGACGTTGGCGGATCGAATAGTGCAGGATTATGGCCGAGTCAATCTCCCACGAATAATCTCGAATCAGTGATGGTAGATGACCGGTGTCCTTCTGCATCGTACCTCCATCCTAATCCATCTCGCTGGCGTCTTTGGCCCATCGTGGGCCTGCGCGCTCCGCTTGCGCTCGATCTACATGTCAAAGATGTCTAAGCCCCACCCCAGTGAGTATGTTCATGGCTGATATCGCCGTGGCTTACCTACCTCGTGAAGCTGCGGCCACTGCTAGAGTTCAGGCTGATTCATCTTTAAGAGGGATCCACTTTGGCTTCGCTACTCGCGAGCCAAAAACGAACCGTCCCATTGAGACTGTCTCGGCGCCAAGTTCCAGTGATAAGTGGTCGAAAACCGGCGACAGCGCGCTATGCGCCTGAATAACTTCCTCCTGTCCTGGTTTTTGGGCAATGACAGCTCCATAGCCGAAGCGACATGTTTGGGTGTTTACATAATGTACCCATTCCAAGCTTGGTATCTCACCATGCATAAGCCCTTCCTTGCAGTATTGCTCTCGGTATTCTTTAACTCCAAATAACATCATATGTGGGCTGATGGGGAACTGGATTGCTATCGGCCCATCCGGGGAAATGGCATAGGGATTCTGGCTTTCGATTGGAATCGATGGGTCGTACCAAACGACTGGATTGTCGCTTGTGAGAAACGGCACGTTTGACGTGTTATGGATGATGGCCAAGCCAACAGTATCGAAAAGCTGGCCGATCTTCTTGATAAGACCAGGCATCGCATGAATGCTTTGATGAGGGTCGATAGACACTTCGACCTTGTCGAGAATGTCTTCAAAACCTAGGGGTGGTGGTGAGAGCTTTCCGTTCCTCACCAGCGCTTTCAACGTGTCCTTAACGGTTGCCGCCAACCCCGCCTCGAACGCATCTCGGGCCGCAGGCACACGAGCTCGCTGAAGCGCCACAAACTGGATGAAGGGCTCAATGTCGTCGTTTATGGAGTCTTTCCGAGCCAGCCTTTCAACAAGGGCTGGCCATGCGGACTCTACCTCACAGAAGATGTCTTCGAGGGTGTTATTGTCCTGACCACCTTCGGGTAGCGGTTGCGAGTAGTAATAGCGCTCGAACTGCGTTGTATCTGGTCTGGCAGGGAGTGCCCGTCCAGGGTTGTCTTTACGGTAAACGAGGACTTGGCCTCCCTGATTCGCGAACGCTTTCAGATACGCTTTGGGGACAAAGTGATGGCGTTTTTTTTGCTGAATAGAGTTCACTCCTCATCTGAATTTCAATAACAAACATGCACCGAGCTGATCATCCCGACTGCTCAATAGCATGGAATCAGAGTTCTTCGTCTTCACCACGAACCCAGTGATGATCAGGAACGACCAGGGTTCCAATCATGCCATTCGTTTGCTTTCTCAGGATTTCTTCGTGCTGAGAAATTGCCAGTGCGAGCATCTGGATCGCAGACCTCGCGACTCGCAGGGCACCGAGGGCCTCAGCGATAAAATCTGAGTGGTTGAGATGTTCGATTTCAGGAGCTTGCCTCGCTCGCAAAGGATCTCCAAAGTCATGAAGCACTACGAATCGGTGCGTACCCGAATTCCGCAGATCCTTTTGTGAGCGGAGAATCCCTTCGCTGCTATCGTAGTCATCAGCCAGTTCGGCCAAGCCGTACATCGCGTACACGCCTGCACGAATCAGTACCTCTACTTTTTTTGTAAGCGCAGTACCTGTTTTCTTGTCTGCGGAATCTCTCCATACCCTCCCAAAACTTACTTTGTTGGGAGCTAATCCCAGCTTGAAATAGTGGTTTGCCGTTACAGCCACCTTGTCGAGCAGATCAAGAGCTGTTCGATGCGCCAGTATGAGTGCCGAGGTATCAGGGCCGTACATTGCGTAGTCGAGCGTGTCCGCATACTGGCCTGTTTTCGGCCAAACGCTTTCATCTCTTGCACGCCATGCTAAATCACGTGCGAGAACAAAATCGCACTTCAGCATATTGAACATGGCAAACAATGCCGGCGGTCTGCTGCCCATTTCTGGTTCACGCTCCAAAATATCTGGAAGCGTAAGCCAATCGAGCTTACCCAAGGATGGATCGACGAGTTCTACCGCAGGGGCAAGCGTAAGACGTTCCTCTTCAACCCACTTGATAAATGGATTGAGGTGCTGGGAGCGCGAGGGAGGATCGCTTAGCTCACTGGCGAGCGCTTCAACCTGAGCTGCGACGCTTTCACTGGCATACTGAACAATCCGCTCTTTATGTCGAAGCGCCTGCCTGGCTAACATCACGGCTTCCAAGTGCGTAAGCTCTGAGCAGCCTCCACGCCTATAAAGCCACATCAGATCCAATGCTGCGCAGAATGCTGCGACGCCGTTTGTTGGATCAACCTTTAGTGCGGAAAGGCGGGCGTCATGAGCCTCAGAAAGCCGGTAGGTTTTTGCGAACAAATTAGCGAGGTTCGTCCAAGCTTTTGTACGTAATTCCACATCGGCATCTACGTCTTGCGCCACATTCCAATAGCATCGTCGGGCTTCGGATCTGTAGGCTCGAGCCTGTTCCTGCTGATCTAACCATTTCGAATCAGCACTCCCACAGTTTGCTGATTCGACTAGCCCGTTTGCCAAGTTGTAAGTGATCTCTACCGTCGGATAGAAGTTGTGAAGTTCGCGGTACAGTTCAACGCCCTCATCAATCGCATCCTTATGACCAAGCGAGGCGCCGGCATTGACCAGAGTGGCCGCACGCAGGGACATCATATTTAAACGATCCCGCCCATCTAGAACGAGGTCACGGGCTTCTTGTATCGCAAGGTTGGGGTCGGCATCCACCAGGTAATTGAGGTGTGATGAGAGCTCCGAAAATTTGCTCAACATACAAATCATCTACCTTCGTAATGGGCGTTATACCTGAGACCCCTTGATAGACATCTAGAGGATCTAAGTCGTCCCTGCGCCCCAAGCCCAATCACCGCCTACAACAACGAAGATCTCAGATTTGAAAAGTCGTGCTCGAAAGGCAGCTTGTACCGCGTTACGTACATCGTTCCGTACAGCCGCCACGCTGGTGCCGTTAAAGAATCCCATCGTAGAGGTGGTAGGAATGACCACATGCTGCCCTTCGTCTCCCTTGACGACCTTCGCTAGGCCGATGCGTTGAAGATCCGCATACGCATTTTCATAATCCTTGGAAGACGCGTTTTTCAGATCAAAAGTGCAATAAACCAAATAGCTCATCACTCAAACTCCTAGAAACCTCATCACCAACTAAATGGGGGCCAGCCCGATTATGTGGCTGGCTCCCTACCAGAGACCTAACGTCCAGCCTCTATCTATTGGGTGTGGCACACCGAGGAACACGTCCGGCAACCGTTCGATTGCCGGTAGGTGTTACGAGCCTGCCGAACAGCAGTCGCACAGGTCGTGTGGTAGCCAAGATCAAGGCGATTGTGAGCTGCCGGCAAATAGATGCACGTACTGGTATGCACTTCGTGGTCACCGTTGGTCTGTGCGTTGCGGTTCACATAATACTGAGCCATTTTTACTTACCCCGTTCTTTATTGGATTGGGCGAGTACCGAGGCCGCGAGGGTCTTGGTGGTGGCGTTGTACTTGTTGCTGTCGAGGACGTGGCTGGCCTTCGTCTCCATTTCCGCACCGGTTTGCTTACCACTAGAGGCCTGAGCCATTTGCCGAGCCTGCCAGTTCTTTCTGAATGGCCGAGGAGCTTTCGCTACGCAAGGTTTTGGAAGCCAGGCTGGCGACCGCAGTCGAGGTTTGTTTAGGGTTTTTAGGCACGATTAGGTGCTCCCGTAACTATATGAACATCAAGTAGGCAGGAACGACCCTTGAGCGGAAACCCGAGCTGAATGGTTGACATCCAAAGTCGGTTTTTCTCTAATACGCGTCCCACCAGTGTTTGCATTGGTTCAGGGATAGGCGGGTATGTGTGCTCGGCGACCAAACTTTGCACGCATATCCGCTGTGTTCACTGAAACCTCAGCCCCTCGCCAAAAAGCACAACATGTAGTGCTGGTGTCGAGATGACCTACAAGATAATGGGGTGAAAATGACATTGCAAGGCAACAGGCCTGTGGATAACTTGTCAGCAAATCATTGGTTGGATCCATTTAATCCCTGTATGTATGCCCAGCCCTTCTAAATCGCGGGTTACGATGGGTTGTCCATGAAACATTCTGAAACACACTCCTTTCGCATGTCCGTGTTCCCCTCTAAAACAGTCATCCTCAGCGTTTAAAAGTGACAATCCAGTGGCGTCACTTCTTCGTCAAATCTAGCTTGTTTAGCAGTCAGTTGCTGTTCCTGTACTCTGTCCACGGTCAGTGGGTGACGCAAAAAAAACATCCATTCAAAACGTGGGCGCGGGGTATTGCGGCGCTATTTACTCTGACCTATGATTCCAGCCAGGCGGTGATGGTCGCCTGGCGCCTGTTTCGCGAAGCAATAGCCCATCGTAGATACACCCTCTCGTTTTACATCGGCATGTCCCTAACTAGACGCTGCCCGGTGAACAGGCAATCGGTCACCTAAGCGTCGTAGATTTAGGAGCTATTGCCATGTCTGATTTTTCCCCGCTAAACATCTTCAAATCTCAAGCTAAACAGCTTGCTCGTGATCAGGGCCTGAAGCTTTCTGTCGCCCAAGAAGCCCTAGTGCAAAAAGCAGGCTTCGCTGATTACCATGAGTTTTATGTAGTCGCCCAAAGGAACCCAAAGGATCCGCGCCTGATGGTGGCTGTGTTTGGGATCAAAGACTTTCCCCAAGCGATCAATGAGGATGATGTCTACGCCGACCTGGATCTAGAGTTGGAGGATCAGCTCTCCGGCGCTATTGCGGATACCAATGCAAGTGGATTCACGATTGATACTCTTGAAGTGGAAGCCGCCGACTACAGCGATACAACCGGCAAGCTTACGTTAGAAGTCTCCTTGACCTACCAAGGGCAGCAAGATCAGGAGAGGATGTATCACGGTTCGGCGTTCTATCTTAAAGCCACGGTCGAATTGCTACGCCGTGATGGTATATGGCTGCTTGCTGAGGAAGGCGTGGTCATCTCCAGCAGTGAGTCTGATGCTGATCGCGACCGTAGGTCTGAATGGGAGCACTGGGCCCAAGTCGAAGAAGCTGAGCGCGGCAACCGCATAACCATGGCCCAAGCCTTGGCGAGCGAATTGGGCATATCTGTCGAAGATGCAGAGCTTCTGTCCGATGCGGAAGTCACGGCTAATGAATCGGATGAGGGGCTCGTATACAGCTACTGGATCAATCTTGAACCTGTAGCAGAGGGTAAGGTGAGAGCAGACCTCCTAGCGCGATTCGGCTCTCTGGAGTACGAGCTAGACCCAAACTTTTTCGATGATGTTGATCACGAGTTCTGAGATTGATGAGGTGGTGGCCAGCTTTACGCTGGCCATTCAAAAGGCTTCGAGATACCTAGACTTCCCAACATAGGCTGCTAGTCCATATTTCCCTCCCTTTGGCTTTAACCTGATACTCCACTAAGGCAGAAACGCAGGGTAGCGAAATGACAACAATCTACTTCGACGAATCAGGTAACACAGGACGTCAGCTGGCCGATCTCGACCAACCATTGTTTATCCTCGGCTCGTGTGACTTCAGCGCTGAAGAGTGCGAGCAGCTTCTCCACCCACTGCGCTCCAGGCAGGCGGCTGAAATCCACTTTAAAAAACTTCGAAAGTCTGGGCGAGGACAAGATCGGATCATTGAGCTATTCCAGTCCGACTTGGTGACGCCTGAGCGTTTCAAAGCACAGGTGTTTCACAAGCGGTTTATGCTGCTGACCAAGGTGATTGATGACCTACTGGAGCCCCTACTTTACTACCACTTCGACTTCAACCTCTATGAGAACGGCCAAAACATCGCTCTGAGCAACATGCTCTTCGCTTGTCTTCCCCTGGCAGTGGGGGATGCCTGCTTCGATCAATTCCTCTCCGTCTACTACGACATGTGTGGCGAAAAGAGCGAGGAAGCAATCACGGCGTTCTACGAGCATTTGGAGGTGATGAAAGAAGCTGCCGCACAGAGCACGCTGCCGATGGAATGGGAGCTCGAAGTGCTGTCCATGACCTCGGAGATTGTCCGGGATGCCCTCGAAGATTTGCCCAAGAGTACCTTCAACCCTGCGATACCGGCTTTCTTTTCGCTGTGTGTTGAGTGGGGAAGGCAGCACGCCCGGTTCGACGCGATATGCGATGACTCGGAGCCACTGGAGCGGCAGGCCGATTTTTTTACCGCAATCGCCGAGCTCGAAGAACAGGCTGAAGAGCAACAAGTGATTGGATTCGGAAACGCCCAGATTGAGTTGCCCCTGAGGCTGAATACTTTGGCCTTCAGTGCCTCACACGATTCTGATGGTATCCAACTTACCGACGTTCTCACCAGCGCGCTTTCGTACTACTACACCAAACGGCAGAAGGGCGAAACGAATGATGAGTTCTTCATGAAGCTAGACGGCCTAGGCTTTCTACATGATTTTGTCAGCGGTTGTGTCTGGCCCACGACAGATGTCACCCCAGAAGCACTTGGGAGGGGGGGGGATGAAGGTGGGCACAATCCTGCGAATGCCTTCGCTGACTTTTTAATGGAGCGAAACAGGTAAGCCTAAAGCGCCGAACGCTCAATGCGTCCGACTGAACCGTTTTCCAATGTCAGTGCTAATGCCTACCTTGGTATGTGCAGTATGAACTGAAATCTCGCTCTTCGATCTCAGTGGTTTAATCGCCCAGACCATCTGTTAGCGTGGAGCATTCAGCGCCAAATCCCTGAGCTAGGGCGCGAGTCAAATGACGCTTTCGTGCCCGTGCAGCAGCAATTGTCATTGGTCGGTGCAATCTGTCTCTCATCGTAATGTGCCCGAATGGGAACATTAAGCCTAAAAATGATGGTTAATGTGCCTTATTGGGGACATTAAATATGTATCTCAGAACGACGTACCAATAGCGCTCGATTCTAGGAGGGAAGTAGATTCTCTGATTCGCTGGGCGAATGGCGAGCCCAGCGCAACGTAGCTATCGACATGAATTGCCTAATCGCCAGCGCTCCCCGCTCATTTCTGGCTTTCGAGCCAGGCAGGGTCAGTGCTGCCTCTACCTTGGCACGACTCGCTTCGTACATTGCAAATGCGTTGAACTCAGAATCAAGCAGCACCAAGAGCACAGTATCGAAGGGTTGTCGTAGATCAATTGCACCCATACGGCCCTTAATCTTTTGCGGGTTCAGGATACATCGCCCCTTGATCTGGATTCTCGCGACGCCATCTTCCAGCATCTCTGTAGCGTCGTAACCTGCCTGCCTTGCAGGATGCAGTAACAGGCCGAGTCGAGTAGCAGCTTCGTACTCTGCCACCTCGCCGGTCACGCCCAGCGGCTTGCCGGTCAAGCGATAGAATCTACGCGCAAGCACCTTGGCTTCTTTCAAGATCTCTAGGATTTCATCCTGGATCATTGCAGCCTGCTGAGGTTCATGGGCATGACTGAGTTCAGTCATCTGCAAATGCCTCGAGCGCAGCGAGCAGCTTGGCTAGCTCAGTCAGGTTGGCTGCAGTCACGATGTCATATTCTCCTCGACTACTCAGCCGATATACCTCTCGAGCCTTTTTGACCCGTTCCAGTAGAGGAACAACAATGCCTGACGCTCTTTCAAGAAATTCGTTAATGTCTGCCCGTGTTTGAGGGATCTTGTAGCCTTTGGCCGCGCTTGTGATGATGACGTCCGCATCCCGAAGCTTGGCAATGCCACTGGATCGGATTCTCTGGTCGTTGACGTCACCGAAGCCGCTATCTTTTAGGTGGGCGACTATTTCTGCGGTCGGCACGTAGTCTTTGGTGATGAATTCGCTTTGGAATCTCAAGAACCGCAAGATGCGGAGCTGCAGGCGCTCATCCTCATCAGGGTGCTCATCAACGCGTTCGCTAAAAAGGTTTGCCTGGCGGAGAGCTTCTTGGTGTACCTGGTAGTCTGCATACCCAGACTCATCCGTCGGCGGTGGCAGAAGAGATTGGTACTTGGATGGCCACTCAAGCATTCCAAGAGTCAGGCTGCGTAGGATCTTTTTGTAGGCAAGAACTGCTTCTTCCGATGCTTTCTCTTCGTAGATCTGAGCGACTGATCCAGCAAAAAAATCTGCAACCTGAACCAAAACGTTGTCCTTACTGGCCATCGTCTGGAACGCATCCTTATCGCCAAATAGGTCGTCCACGAATCGTTCTGCAACGTAGCTTTTGAGGCTCTCCTGAAATTCCTGGCCACCATGCTCGTCAACGATCATCTGGAGGTCAGGGTATGCGCGGAACAAACGTTCATAGAGCAACCCGTTCACGTATTTTATGAACGAGGTCTTGATACGGAGGCCGCCGTCTTTGTGAATTCGGGACTTATCAACGACGGTGAAATAGAGCTTGAATGGCAGCTCGGCTAGCTCATTTAGGATCCGGGCGCGACGATCTGAATCCTTGGGCTTCAGATTGCTGGATTTGATCTCGCCCGTTTGAAAATGGCGCATGCGGAGTACTTCAGCTTGGGCATAAGCAGCTTCCAGGTCTTTCTCTGCCACCAGAATGGAGCACACGATGAAGAAGCCCGAGCTCCCTCCCTTTGACGTATCAAGGTCGGAATTCCCGGACTCATCCACGAAGGCATATGTTCTGTCCATGATCTTGCTCCATCAACAACGTACTGAGCGCGGTGGGTCGCCCAATGGCAAGGTGGCGAACTTAGTTCGTCGCAGTGGTAGTGCCTGGAGCGGGGCCTTCGCTGAACGTGTAATTGATTACCACGTCATTGCGGATCAAGACGTCGAGGGTTTTCTGAGTGCCCGTAGTCGTTACCTTCATGGTGACCACGTAGCTTTGGGCGTGGGCTGAGCCATTGGTGTAGGTGTAGATCCACTTCTCGTCAGTCTCGCTGACCGCGCTCTTGGCGTAGGGCTCGCCAAATAGCGACTTCAGTTCTGAAGTGGTGGTTTTACCTTTGGTGATGCTCGCTACACTAGCCGACGGAAAGTCTCGTCCTGCGGTGTAGTGGGACGTAGCGCAACCGCCAAGTGCGACACAGATCCCAATTACTGCGATGAGCTTTTTCATATCCATCCTTGATCGTAGAAAGTTCCAAATCTAGCTGGCATCGAGGCTAAAAGCCATCACCAAGGTGATCAGCTACTTTCGTGCATTCGCAGATAATGCCTTGCACATGTAGCAAGCCGAGCCAGGGCAAAGCCTCATGAACTGCTCCGTCTGAGAAATCAGAGGCGGCGCAGAGCCTCGTTGGTTTGCTGCATAGCCCTGCTGTTCAAAAAAGCCTGACGCAGTTGTTGTCAGCAAATGAAGTCGAGCGATTCCCAGCTCGGCGGCTTTCGCTTCAATGACCCGAAGCACCGTGACACCGACCCCTCTCGATCTGTGTGTCGAGACTACGACCAGGGAACGCAGCAACCCGTCCGTACCATGCGTTTCGAATCCACCCCATGCGACCGTCTCGCTGTCCAGTGTGAACTCAAAAAATGTTCGGCCCGGAAGATCAATATCGTCTGCAGGAAGGTCAGCAGATTTCAGTGCATCGCGAAAGAGCTGCCATTGCCCTCCGGCTATTTCCGTTGCCTGGATCATCATCTCATTGCCCATCCCCTTATCTCCTTTGTGCCGCTTTGTAGGAACTGTCACGGCTCAAGCCGAAGCAGCAGCCATCATATTCGCTTTACCGAATATTCGCCAAAGCGTATATTCGATTTTCCATATATATCGAGTTTAACCATGAGCCCTGCTATCAAAGTGCTTTTCGTGTGCGTTGCCAACTCAGCCCGATCCCTGCTTGCAGAGGCATTGCTGCGTCACACCGATCAGCGCTTCGAGGCCTTCAGCGCAGGGTCTGAACCGTCTGAGGTTGATCCTCGCACGACTCAAGCATTGGAGGCGGTTGGAGTCGATGCAACGGGCCTGCGCAGCAAATCCATCAGCGAGTTTCAAGCTGATCGATTCGATTACGTAATCACTCTTTGTGATAAATCCGCAAGCGAGTGCCTACCAATGCCCGGCGCAGGTGAAGTCATTGCTTGGGATTTTCCCGACCCAGTAACCAGCGATGATCCTGGCGCATTTCGCCACACGCTCCACGACATCCACGAGCGCATCAAGCTCTTCGTTTTGGTCAAGACCAAACACCTGGAGGATCTATGACAGAACCCTTGAACCCCACCACCTTATTCAAGTGCCTGGCGGATGACACCCGAGCAAAAATTTCGCTGCTTGTCGTGAGTGAAGGTGAGCTGTGTGTATGCGAGCTAACGGTAGCACTCGACCTGAGTCAGCCGAAGATTTCTCGTCATTTGGCGCTGCTGCGCTCTGCCGGTTTGTTGTTGGATCGTCGCCAAGGCCAATGGGTGTACTACCGGCTGAATCCTGATTTGCCCACATGGGTGACTGCAGTTTTGAAGGAAGTGGTAGACGCCAATCAGCAATGGCTGGAAACCGAGGCTAAGCGCCTCTGCGGCATGAACGACCGTCCGATCAATCAAGCCGTGTGTAGCTGATTCACGCCCAACCGGATTAATGAAATGCTGATTGCCGTATTGATCTTTATCGCCACCATCGTTCTTGTCATCTGGCAGCCCAAGGGGCTGGGGGTGGGCTGGAGTGCGATGTTCGGTGCCATCGTAGCGTTGCTGGCGGGTATCGTTACCCTTGCCGACATACCAGAGGTTTGGCGCATTGTCTGGAATGCCACTGGGACTTTCATCGCGGTCATCATCATTAGTCTGCTGCTTGATGAGACAGGTTTTTTCAAGTGGGCTGCGCTGCATGTGGCCCGATGGGGAGGCGGGAGCACCCGCAAGCTCTTCGCATTTATCGTCCTGCTGGGCGCAGCGGTGTCGGCCCTGTTCGCCAATGATGGAGCAGCATTGATCCTCACACCCATTGTGATCGCGATGTTGTTGGCGTTGCGTTTTTCTCCTGCGGCTACTTTGGCATTCGTCATGGCAGCCGGTTTTATCGCCGATACGGCGAGCTTACCGCTGGTGGTTTCCAACCTGGTCAACATCGTTTCTGCCGACTACTTCGATATCGGCTTCAACGAATATGCATCAATCATGGTGCCGGTAAACATCGTCAGCGTGGCAGCGACATTAGCCATGCTGCTGTGGTTTTTCCGCAAAGATTTACCAAAGACCTATGACCTCAACCAACTGGACAATCCGGACGAGGCAATCCACGACCGGGCCACTTTTGTAGCCGGCTGGTGGGTGTTGGCACTACTCCTGATCGGCTTCTTTGTCATTGAGCCACTGGGGGTGCCAATCAGCGCCATTGCAGCGGTCTGTGCATTCATTCTTTACGTCATCGCGGCTCGCGGTCACGCCATCAATACAAGCAAGGTGCTCAAAGAGGCGCCATGGCAGGTAGTGATCTTTTCTTTGGGTATGTACCTGGTTGTTTATGGCCTGAAGAACGCCGGCCTGACCGACCACATTGCGCAGATCCTGAACGTGTTCGCCGGTTATGGCGTTTGGGGCGCGTCCCTTGGTACAGGGCTGCTAACAGCGTTGCTGTCTTCGATCATGAACAACATGCCCACCGTTCTGGTAGGCGCCTTATCCATTCATGCTGCCGAAGTCGATGGTGTTGTCCAGCAAGCGATGGTTTACGCCAACATCATCGGCTGCGACCTGGGCCCGAAGATCACCCCAATTGGGAGCTTGGCAACTCTGTTGTGGCTGCACGTGCTCGCCCGGAAAAACATAACGATCAGCTGGGGTTACTACTTCAAGACCGGGATCGTGCTGACCGTGCCGATCCTCGTCGCCACATTGTCCGCCCTGGCACTGCGCCTCAGTTTTTGAATCAAGGAATCGTCTGATGAAAGTCTTGTTCATGTGCACCCACAACAGCTGCCGCAGCATTCTGTCCGAGGCGCTTTTCAACCACTTGGCGCCCAAGGGTGTAGAAGCCGTCAGCTCAGGAAGCTTTCCCAGTGGCCGGGTGAATCAACGGGCATTGCAAACGCTGGAGGCGGCGGGTATCTCCACGGCGGGCTTGAGCAGCAAGGCTTCGGATGCTTTTGAAGGCTCGCCTCCAGACATCGTGATCACTGTCTGTGACCGGGCAGCGGGTGAGGCATGCCCAATCTTCTTTGGGCCAGCTTTGAAGGCGCATTGGGGTCTGGCCGACCCGTCTGACGCTAGCGGTTCGGAAGCCGAGATCACCGCAGCTTTTGAAACCACACTCGCCAAAATTCACGAGCGCGTGAGCGCATTTCTTGCGCTGCCACTGAAGACCATCAGCGCTGAACAGTTGAAAGCTGAACTGAACCGCATCGGTTCGCTTTAAAGATCAACCGAGGCGGTGCCCAACCTGGCGCCGCCGTAGGAGTTTTTATGCAAGACACATTGCCGAACGTACACGCCGACCTGATCGACATTCCTTCGCTGGAGCAACTGTCGCCTCGTACGCCTTCGCTCCATAAACCTCGCATTCTTCTGCTGTATGGATCAACGCGAGAGCGCTCATTCAGCCGGTTAGTCACGCAAGAGGCGGCACGCCTGCTGAATGAGTTTGGTGCTGAAACCAAAATCTTTGACCCATCGGGTCTGCCGCTTCCGGATGACGCTCCCGATACACATCCAAAGGTCGCTGAGCTGCGCGAGCTGATGCAATGGTCTGAGGGACAGGTGTGGTGCTCCCCTGAGCGTCACGGCTCCATGAGCGCAGTATTCAAAGCCCAAATTGACTGGGTTCCGCTGGCGATAGGTGCTGTACGACCTACGCAAGGGAAGACCCTTGCAGTGATGCAGGTCTGCGGTGGCTCGCAATCTTTCAACGTGGTCAATCAGCTGCGCGTACTGGGCCGATGGATGCGGATGTTCACCATCCCAAACCAATCTTCGGTGGCCAAGGCATTTACCGAGTTCGACGAGGCAGGTCGTATGAAGCCGTCCTCGTACTACGACCGACTCGTGGACGTGATGGAAGAACTGATGAAGTTCACCCTGCTGTTGCGGGATCGCCAGGATTATTTGGTTGATCGGTACTCCGAGCGTAAAGAGTCCGCCGAAGAGCTTTCCAAGCGCGTCAACCAGCGCTCCATCTAACGTCAGCACGAGGAAGCGATATGAGCCAGATCACGATCTACCACAACCCCGAATGCGGCACTTCTCGCAATACCTTGGAGCTGATCCGTAACAGCGGGGAAGAACCGACGGTTATCGAGTACCTGAAGACCCCGCCTGATCGCACCACACTTGTCAGATTGATCAAGGATATGGGTATCGAGGTGCGGGCTCTTTTGCGTATCAAAGGCACTCCGTACGAAGAGCTTGGATTGGGCGATGCATCGCTGACGGACGAACACCTCATCGATGCCATTATGGCTCACCCTATCCTGATCAATCGCCCCATCGTCGTGACGCCTTTGGGGACGCGTTTGTGTCGTCCGTCAGAAGCTGTGCTCGATTTGTTACCGCAAGAACAGCGTGGGAGTTTCGCCAAAGAGGACGGCCAAGTGGTCATTGATGAGAATGGCCGCAGGGTTTAAACCGATGTAAAGCAGATGGGCCTGGAGGGATGCTGGTGAATCAAATCTCGAAATTCGATGTAGTGGTCATTGGCGGTGGCCAATCCGCGCTCACCGTAGCCTATTTTTTGAGGCGTACAGGCCTTTCCTACGTATTACTCGACGCCGAGTCAGCACCGGGAGGGGCCTGGCGGCATGGGTGGAACTCTCTGAGACTATTCTCTCCGTCTGTTTGGAGCTCAATTGCCGGCTGGCCCATGCCAGCAGTACCCGAGGGGACTCCTGGGCGGGACGATGTTGTCGACTATCTAACTCAGTACGAGCGCCGATATGACTTCCCCATCATCCGTTCCACGCGGGTGACCCATGTCGAGAACATCGAAGGCGGGTTGCGCGTTTTTTCCGGGGATACTTACTGGGATGCTAAAGCGGTCATCAGTGCAACAGGCACATGGAGCAGTCCGGTTATTCCAACCTATCCAGGGCAGGAGCTTTTCGAGGGGCAGCAAATCCATTCCGCCCATTACGTGGGGCCGAGAGAGTTCGAAGGGAAGGCAGTGCTGGTCGTTGGCGGTGGTAACTCGGGGGCCCAGATTTACGCCGAAGTTTCAAAGGTGGCTCACGCAACCTGGGTGACTCAGCAATCGCCAAAATATCTTCCAGATGAGGTCGATGGCCGCGTCCTGTTCGAGCGGGCCACTGCTAGATTGAAGGCGCAACAAGATGGGATTGAGCCTCAACAGCCCGTTGGAGGGCTGGGAGACATTGTAATGGTGCCACCGATAAAGGAAGCTCGCGAACGCGGCGTGCTGAACACGGTGCGGCCATTTACGCATTTCACCTCAACAGGTGTTGTATGGCCATCGGGGGCCGAGACGAAGATTGATGCCGTCATCTGGTGTACTGGATTTTCTCCAGCGCTCGACCACCTGAGCAACCTGGGTATCGTTGGCGATGACGGCAAAGTCGCCGTGAATGAAAACCGGAGTGTTGCTTCACCTAAACTGTGGCTGGTGGGCTACGGCGATTGGACGGGGCTTGCCTCTGCAACATTGATCGGAGTAACCCGCACCGCTCGAGATGTAGTCAACCAAGTCCAAAGCTATCTCACTAGCGAATCCTGAATCCTGATGGCTCGCGACGCAAATCGAGTGTGCCTACTGTGATGCGACTTCAAGCTCAGGAAAGAGAATAGGCTCCAGTGGAGGAGTTGCCGGGCACAACCCGAGTCGCCAGTAGCCGACGTCGTGCCATTTCCCAAGCTTGAAGCCTACCTCTGGATACGTCCCTATATGGGTGAATCCTAGCGACTTGTGCAGGCCCACGCTGCCTTCATTGGGCTGCGCAATTCCAGCGTAAGCCGCGCGAAACCGCTGTTTCTCAAGTATTGGAAGTAGAGTCTCGTAGAGTTCGCGGCCAACACCCTGGCGGCGAGCTGATTCAGCTATGTACACTGTCACGTCAACAGCCCATCGGTAGGCTGCACGTGCACGATGCTGGCTTGCGTATGCATATCCCTTGATCTCACCACCTTCTTCAGCCACAAGGTAGGGATATGTCTGAAGTGTCGTCGCTATCCGCTGAGCAATCTCCTCAACGCTTGGCGGGGCGTCTTCGAATGAGATCGCCGTGTTCGAAACTATGGGGGCATAAATGCACTGGATGGCTTCTGCATCTGCTACTGCCGCCGTACGGATTTTCAAAGCCATGTATGTCGTCCCTGATTCGAAAGTTGAACATTACCCTTTTTAGTTTAGCTTTGGACATGTTCGAAATATGAAGTCGTGGGCATTCTTGAAATCGTCGCAATCTCCATTTGGATCAGTGCTGATTAAGACCGTCAAATGTTTTAGCGACATCGCTGAGCATTCACTTTTCATCCATGTCAGGGCTTCTTGGCTATAACAAGTAGCCCTGCGACGATCAGGCCCCCGCCTGCAATCATGCGCAACGTGATGACCTCTCAAAGCACAAGACCGGCGAGCAGCATGGCAACGACCACGCTACCTTTATCAATCAGTGCCACCGTGGCGACATCCCCTAGCCACGTCGACGATCCATTCGCCTAGCATCTTTCCCTGATAACGACGGTTTTGTTGGGTGAAGAAAACGACCATATAGCCTTTCATTTCTATCTCCTCAGCGAGTACCAATCATTTGGTAGGACAGAAGCCCGGCAGCGGTCATCGCTAACGAGCCTGCAACGTGCAATGAAATTGAGCCAAGCGCCCAGACCAGTCTGCCTTCCTGAATCAAGGCAACCGTCTCGGCTGAAAATGTGGAAAAGGTGGTAAGCCCACCACAGAAACCCGTGATGATCAGGAGACGCCACTCTGGACTGAGGGTAGGAGAAGCGGCCAAGAAGGCGATGGCCAGGCCGATGATGTAGCCCCCAACCATGTTCGCGACCACAGTACCTGGAGGAATCGTAGGAAACAGAGCATTCAGTTTCATGCCCAATATCCAGCGCAACCAGGCTCCAAGTGAGGCGCCAATGGCAATGACGATTAATGACTTAAACACAGCAAGCTCTCCTCATCAGACCTGTGTGGTTTGACAGGTAGAGGGATGCATGAAAAGCGGGAGGGAAACAGCGGAGTAAAATCATATCCTGTCCTAAAATGGAGGACAGGGAGACACACCTACGCTCCCTGTCCAGGGTTCACGTAGGCATCATCAGCACGAAGGCGGTTAGAGGAGGAATGCCATCTCCTTTCTTCATCCTATAGCAGCGCCCAGCAATGATTCAAGCTGCTTAAGCAATCCCAGCCCGCTGCAGGCATCCAGCATGTTTTAAGTAAATGCACGCAGCCAGCCACTGCATTTGAATCACTGCGAGATTAGAGGGTCATCTGCTAGCAAGGTTGATTTCACAATAGCGTTAGCTGGATGAAGTTCGAGTAAAAGATAGCCTTGGAACGGGGCGGCCAACTTTCTTAGCCGGCCATGCTTTAGAGCCCAATGGCTCTAGAACGAAAATGGCGTTAGCATTCCGTCCACTAGGCTTAAACAGCCTGTTTTTCAGATCAGGGTCGCATTGTGGAAAAGCTAAAACGCCTCGAAAGTGGAATCGAAGGGCTTGACGCTCTGCTCAAGGGCGGACTGGTAGCAGGCTCTTCATACATAATCCAAGGGCGCCCAGGATCTGGAAAAACGATCCTCGCGAACCAGCTTGGATTTCATCATGCGAGCAATGGAGGCCGGGTACTGGTCGCCACGCTGCTGGCCGAATCGCACGACCGTCTCTTTCAGTTTCTTTCTACCCTGAGCTTTTTCGACTCTTCCAAGGTCGGTGCTGAAATCCAATTCGTCAGCGCATTTGACACTCTGGAAAACGAAGGCCTGGACGAGGTAGTAAAGCTGCTTCGACGCGAGATAAGCCGTCAGAAAGCCACTGTTATGGTTGTGGACGGTTTGCTCAATGCGCGCTCAAAAGCTGATTCACACATCGACACCAAGAAGTTCATCTCTGAACTTCAAGGGCATGCCGCTTTTGCTGGTTGCACGGTGCTGTTTCTTACCAGCTCCCGCCTCGACGACGGTAGTCCTGAGCACACCATGGTTGATGGCGTCATAGAGATGGGTGAAGAGCTGTATGGCACTCGCTCCGTGCGTCGAATTCAGCTGCGTAAAACTCGCGGCAGTGGGGCTATGACCGGTCTTCACGAGTGTGAAATTACCGACAATGGCTTGGTGGTTTATCCGCGACTCGAAAGTCTCTACAGCCACCCGTCTTCTCCCGACAGCGCTGACATGACGCGTATCGCCAGTGGCATTGAATCACTGGACGGCATATTAGGCGGAGGTCTGCACAGCTCTAGTGTATCTCTGGTCATAGGCCCCTCTGGGATTGGCAAAACGACGCTGGGCCTTAAGTTCCTGGCCGAGTCGACTGTGGAAGCGCCGGGACTACATTTTGGCTTCTACGAAAGCCCACAACGGCTGCGGCTCAAAGGCCAATCACTTGGTATCGATATCAAAGGCATGGAAGATAGCGGCGCGTTGAGCATTGCCTGGCAGCCCACCACGGAGGGTCTCCTGGATGGGCTTGGCGCCCGACTGCTGAGCATCGTTGAAGAAAAGGGCATCAAGCGTCTGTTCATCGATAGCCTGAGCGGCATGACGCGAGTCACGACAAATCCGGCGCGGATTACTGACTTCTTCAGTGCTCTGATGAACGAGCTGCGATCTAGGGGCGTTACAGTATTTGCATCCTGGGAAATGCGCGATCTGTTCGGTTCAGAGGTAAGCGCGCCTAACTCTGACCTGTCCAGCATCGTCGACAACCTGATGCTGATGCGATTCTATGAGAATCACTCTGAACTAAGCAGGACGCTTTCCATTCTTAAAGTGAGAGACAGCTCCTACGATCCTTCGCGATTTGAGGTCGTGATCCGTGATCAAGACGTTTTCCTGAAAAAGGCTTCAAGACATGAACCTTCAGTCCCCCCTGAGACATCGCCTGGTTCAAAATCTTAAGCCTTTGTGCGGGTTGAATTAAAATGACCACCATCTTGGTCGTCGACGACGAGTATTTGATCGCTGACATTCTCAGTTTCGCACTGGAGGATGAGGGGTTCATGGTGGTGACGGCCAGCAACGGTCAGAAAGGGCTTGAGGTGCTCGATAGAGAGCGGCCAGCCTTGATCATTACTGACTTTATGATGCCGGTGATGGACGGCCTAGAATTCGCTACAGCCGTCCGAGCGCTTCCATCCGCCCAGCATTTGCCGATCATCTTGATGAGCGGTGCTCAGGCCCATATCGGCATGGAAAGATCGGATCTGTTTGATGCAGTTTTGGCAAAGCCATTCAACATCGACTTGATCATTGCCGAAGTTAAAAAACTACTAGCCTCTGATTAGAAGTGCCCCACGTGCATACCCAGAGCAACCTCAATCCGGGCTCCCCTCTAGTCCGGCGGCAGCTTAGCGACTGGGATGAGCGCAATAGCTCATCTGCAACATAAGTGGCGTGACTGTGATGGTGCGACCGTCAAACGATTTAGATACGCGCAGCGTTGAAGCCACTTATAAGAGCCTTGGAGGGAGAGCGAACCTGGGCGTGGCTACATCGACTTTACCGAGACGACGTCCACATACTTGTACTTCTTCCTAGCGGCTTTCACGGCCTCTTGCTCAGCAAGCAACGAGCTCAACGTGTCAGCCTCGTGAATCAACTCGTGCATTTTTCCCTCAAATTCGTTTCCAACCCTGAGAGTGACCTTCAGCCTAGGCGTAAAAGCTTTTGCCGCTTTCTTCTTCACCTGGGGAGCTGCTGGCTTTGTAGGCAATACTTCTGGCACATGCTCCTGTACTTGAGGAGCAGACACATGCTCTTCGGGCTGAGGCGTACCGAATAGAGCACGACGCATTTCTTCTTCAGTTAATTCAGAGTTCATAGAACATTTCAGAGGGACGCATTTCGCTGGGCAAGTTCTAACAGGATTGTTGCTGACCGGTGTTCGGGGAGCCGGCGGGGACGTCAAATCCCCAATTCGATTTCAATACAAGAGCCTCGCAAGGCTCGCGAAAGCTGTGCCTTTGGCAGCAGTGTAATGAGCCCATCAACTAAGTTGCTAGCGTGACGAGCGTATAGCGTGACTGTGCCTGCATCAGGCGTTCGGCCTGGCACGATGGCACCTACCCGCTGCTGGGCAATTTTCAGTATGCTCAAGACGTCCTGACTCACCTCATTGGTGGACAGGTGTTCAACCAATGGTCTGGGCGGAGGGGCGGCGCGGCTCCACATTTCTATGACCGCTTGGAGGAGCCCGTCTGAACCAAGATGCTCGAGGGCCATTTCCCATAGTTGACCTTCCTGCGCCATATCCAGGCGAGCCCTAGCCATTGCGGAGTTCTAACAAAATATGAGGCTCTTTCTTGATTGCGAGTTTACCCATCTATCAGCAGCAGCGAAGCTGATATCACTCGCATTGGTGGCTGATGACGGGCGCGAATTCTACGTCGAATTGCTCGATACTTGGCAAGAAGAAGACTGCAGTGATTTCGTAAAGAAAATCGTGCTTCCGCAGCTGTGGGGTGGCAGCTACGCGCTGCCCATTGTTGAAGCCAGGATGGCGCTGCTCAGGTTTCTAACGTCGTTCAAAAATGAGGTCGAGATCGTCACGGATGCTCCCCAGTACGACTGGGAGCTTTTTTGCGATCTAGTCTATGACGGCGGGCGATGGCCCAGAATCGTTCGTAATTTCCCTACAGATGCAACGACCCTCTCTCCAACTAGCGAGGGTGAAGAGCTGCCTCACCACGCGCTGCTCGACGCCAGGATTATTGCCGGCATGTTTGCTCAGTGATGCCAGGGTACTGTTGCGGATCGCTACCTGTCTCCCGCTATGCGCATGAACTCTCGAAGACTACGCCGTCCGACATCACGCCTGAACGTCGCAAAGACGTACTTCGAGTTGACCGTGTTAATCACCGAAAACCTGCCTTCCTTCGTCACAGATTGAATGTCGGATGTCCTAATCAACCGACCATTGGCAAATCGTCGATAAGGCCCTGGGCAAATGTGACTGAATACAACGCCAACGCCAACGCCAACGCCAACGCCAACGGCACTGCATCCATGAATATGGACATTCACCAGGTAGGCCGTGACCAGCCCGTCGTAGTCTTGAGTCACTGCTTTGGCGATGCGAAGGAGATCGAAGTCCAAGTAGCGCTTTTCGTGTAAATCGACCGCGACGGTATTAATGTCATTCATGGCTACACAGGCTCCGACGCTGAGGCTACGCCCGTGGTCGCAGCACTGCGCCGATATAGCTCCCTGACCCCAACCAAGGCATCAACATCCAAGTCGCGTTGATGGGTATTGACATACACATCACCACTCTCGACCTCCAAGACGCAGATCGGCACCTCGGCCTGGTTGAATCCCATTGAGAGCGAAGTCAGCATCTCCATCCTCCAACTCGCCCCCTTGTTCATCCAGCCTGGGGTGACGACTTGAACATCCTCAACAATCACGCTCTCACTTTGAGAGATCAACAACTCAACCAGACGAGGCTCGTCATTGAACATCTCCTCGTAGGCTACATACCGGCCTTCGTGCCGGCGTTTCAGACTTACGTGATACCAATGGGTAGCTAGGGATCGCGACACTGCGTGGAAGTGAGCTAGGCCATCCCCGAACATACCTACGGGGCCGGATTGGTCTTGCATGCTAATACGGAACATCATGCATCTCGTATGAGGCAGGCCCGTCTGGTGGCACCTGCAATTAACATAAACCGAATATTGTCTTGAGCGAGGCTTTCATCTCGCGTCCCTGCCCCACCAAAACGTAGACCGTATTTCGCGTCTCGAACAAGCAAACGCCATCGAATGACTTGCATAGGGTCGAGCGCACCCAACCTCCTAGCGGAAACCGGCCATGCCCGTCATGGATAACGCAATGGGCATACATGAACATTGGCTCAAGGCCTGTTGCTCGCACTCGGGCAAGCGATTCAGCCGGTTCGTCCACGTGGAGGATGAGCCAATCCTCTACGGTGCAATACGCCTTGCCAGGGAAGCGCTCGGCCACTAATGCCTCTACCTCGGCGTGAGATAGCGACGTGCCTGCGGAGGATATCCGGCCTTCCTGGAGCAACTCATGCTCAGGACAATTACCCATAAATTGATGATCCTCACATGGCGCTAACAAAAGTTTCGGGTGCGCCGAACGCATTAATTATTCGATGATACAGCCAAAAATCCCACGACAATGACTATATACATTTGAATGGGATCGATCAAACCCTGCATACCGTCTTCTTTTTGGAGAGGACTGCCTGGATGTCTTTGCGCAAGGCATACGCAGCAACATTGCAGTGGCTAAGAATGAGGCGGGGCTTATCGCAAGCAGAGCTTCAAACCCAGACCGACCAAGCTCACATCAGCAGATTGGAAGCATCAAGTAGATCTGCCAGCGTCGACCTCAGTGCCGACCTCGCTCAGGCTCTGGGCGTAAAGCCATTGTCGTTTTTCACACTGGTGGCTGCCGCCCATGAAGGAAAGACTGCGCGCGCAGCATTGAATGAAACGCTCGCAGAATTGGAGCGACTGGGAGTTTTAGACGATGAGCTCCCAGGCGAACCTCAACAGCTCATTCCGCCAAGAAAACTTGCAGCGGACGAAAAGCTGAAGGCGATACGCAAGCTGAGGGAGAAGGGGGTTACTCAAAAGGAAGTTTCCCGACAGTTGGAATTGCCGACAAGCACTGTTGGGCGACTTTGGCACCTTGATGATTGATCAGAACGTACGCGGGCTCGTTATGACATGGGCCCGGTCTAGAACACTCGCCGGTAGCTACGCGATCAATAAGGGTGGGACACTAGATTCAGATCCCACCTAATCCGAAAAGTCAGGCCGTCATAGCCCGATTGGAGGCAACAATTTGCTCGTGAGTAAACTGACTCCCGGGAGTCATGAACGTAGCGATCAGTGCGTCGCGGTTTTGAGGCGCACGTGCCTTGTCTGCCGCTTTCAATGCCAATTTGAGTTCCGGCAAGGTCAGCTCAGTGCAGTAAGCAGGTGTACCTGGTTGCTGGCGCCACGAGTCTTCAAGGGGGCCTGAGGCAAGCGCTATAAAGCCCGTATCCTCAACAAGATCCTGCGCGATTGTTTCAGCCCTGGTATCTCCCCCAGCTACGGGAATGGCTATGCGTGCTAAAGAACCGGCTGGTTGACCTTTGTCGGCAAGGGTCGCAGCAAGGACTGCATTCCATGCCTTTACGACCGGGTGGCCGATCTGCCCGACGACCCAGACGCTCTCAGGCATCCCGTCGTCAACTTCCTTGATTGCCCCGTCGCGTCCCGGATAGTAATTGGACGTGTCAATGATGACGGTTGTCTCCGGCACATTGCTCAAGGTCTGTTTGAGATCAGGGTAGCTTGCGAAGGGGATCGAGAGGATAACTACGTCTACCTCCGACACCGCCTCTTCTTTAGTAACCGCTCTTGCGCCAATTTCATTGGCAAGGTTCTGAATGCTTTGCGGGCCCTTCGAGTTTGCTAGTTTAACTTCGTGGCCGCACGCCGCGAGCTTGCGGGCAAGGGTAGCGCCAATGTTACCTGCGCCGATAATTCCGATGTTCATAGAGATTCCTCATTTTTGGAGCTTAGGTGTGCATGACATGTGGATCAGCGCGGGGAGCTTCACGGCAAGGCGTTCCCCTTCGCTAACTCTTCTACAAGCGCATCGCGGCTCTGTGTGCTTGTGTCTAATCTGCAACTGCCAATCCGCTGATAAAGCTATGTCTTTGCTAGCCGCTTCTGGTGGAGGTACTAGGTGGTAGGCGGTCGCGCCAAGCCCTCAAGCGTGCACCGAAGCTCCTCAAGATCTTCCGTCGTGAGCTTGCACGCAGTTCTGATCTTGTCGGTGATGCTGCGAAGCTCATCCTCCATGGCACGGCTGCGCTCTGTGAGATCAATAAGCACTCGTCGTTCATCGGAGGAATCACGTGTGCGTGTAATCACTCCAGCAGCTTCAAGCCTCTTCAGTAGTGGCGTAAGCGTGCCGGTCTCCATGTCGAGGCGATCACATAAATCGCTCACAGAAAGAGGCGAACCGTTCAAAAGCTCCAGCGTGACCAGGTACTGCGAGAAGGTGAGGCCAAGCGGTTCGAGAAACGGTTTGTGTAATCGAACCATCCGGTTCGCAGCTGCGTTGAGCGCAAAGGACAGTTCTGTAGCCACGCTGCGTGATGCCGAATCCATATGTGTAGTCTACTATTGTATAGTGTGCTACATAAAGTATGTGTAGAGCCCCCTTGTGTCAACCTCTACCGAGGCTAGTAGTAGTTTTCGGATGAGGTACCACTACGCGGGAGATTGATAAATTATTTCCAGAAAAGACAAATCTGTGCGACGACCGCGCGGCCAGCGTCCTTGGCGTCACTGCGTCCATCTGTGTCCTAGCTCGTGAGTATTCACGAGGTCTCTCGGTTGCCGTCCTTCGAGACCCGTAAGCAAATTTTCCAGTGCACGCAGTGCCATCGCATTGCGTGTATCGCTTGTTGCAGAGCCGATATGAGGCACAGTGACAACATTCTTCAATTTGAAAAGACCTGAACTCACAAGCGGTTCTTTCACATAAACATCTAAACCCGCTGCTCGTATCGTTTTCTCCTCAAGCGCTTGAAGGAGTGCGTCCTGATCAACCACAGGGCCGCGAGAAACGTTAATCAAAATACTCTCCGGGCCCATCAACGCTAGCTCCTTACGTCCGATGAGGTTTCTCGTGCCGTCCGTCAACGGCACGACCGGACAGACAAAATGAGACTCGCTTAAAAGCTTCTCCTGCGGGACGAACTGCGCACCGAGTTCTTTCTCAAGTTGCGGTTTACGATTGTTGCCGCTGTAGAGGATGTTCATACCAAAACCGAAACGCCCTCTGCGTGCGATGGCCTCTCCAATTTTGCCTAAACCAATAATGCCCAAGGTCTTTCCATGCACATCGCATCCAAAGTGGGATGCTTCGATGGTCTTTGTCCAATCGCCGGCTTTCGTCCAAGCATCAAGCTCAGGGATGCGTCTCGCTGTGGCCAGGATCAGGGCGAAAGCCAGATCAGCGGTGGTTTCATTCAAGACATCTGGCGTGTTGGTCAACATGATCCCTCGGCCATTGAGATAGCTGAGGTCATAGTTGTCGTAGCCAACCGATATGCTCGAAATGATCTCAAGGTTTTTAGCCGATGAGAGCTCAGCTTCACCTAGGCGCCGATTCCCGCCGATCAATCCATGAGCGCTGGGAATGGCATCTTCGAACTGAGCATCCATGTCACCAAGCTCTGGACGCATGACGATGATGTTGTACGTATCTTTGTAAGGCTCAAGCAGCGTGGGTGAGACGCGGCTGAAGGCCAGGATTGTCTTTTTCATGACGCTTTATGGCACCTTTTTCAAACTCAATTCGAATCGTGTTCAGACTTCAAATAGGTCTTTGCCCACTCTCGGTAATTGTCCGAGAGCGTGTATTTAGAAAGCAGCTCAGGGAGGGATAACTCGCTCCCCTCTGTGCCGCTCTGTTCGCGCAGCGCCTCGTAAGTCGCTTTGATTGCGGACAGATAGGGTGCATGCCCATTGACCACAATCCGCACGTTGGCTGCACTCAGTTTCCCAACATCGCTCAGAGCAGGATTTCCATAATTGATCAGCATGATCGGCACGCTGAGGTGTGCTGTGAGTGCTTCCAAGTGTTGGAAATCTTTTACTCCGACGAGGCAAATCGCGTCGGCCCCGGCTTTTTCATAGGACGTAGTGCGTGCAATGGAATCTTCCAAGGTAGTAACGGCCACATTCGTTCGGGCGATGATGCTGAGCGCATCATCTGAACGGGCAAACCGCGCAGCGTAAATCTTGCTCGCGGCTTCTTCCCTCTCGATAAGCACATGCGACTGCTCGTCGTACTTGGCCGGGAGGTGGGTGTCTTCTAGGGTTAGGGCAGCGACACCGGCTTTCTGCAGCTCGGTCACTGTTCGCATTACATTCAGCGCGTTTCCGAATCCATGGTCAGCGTCACCAATGATTGGGATTTGGCTGGCCCGTCCGACTCTGGAAACCTGCTCGACATACTCATCCAGCGTAAGCAGTGCGATGTCCGGCGCCCCGAGTACCTGAAGCGAGGCGACGGAACCACCTTGAATGGCGACCTCAAAGCCAAGGTCGGAAGCCATACGAACCGAGATCGGGTCGAATACAGAAGCAGCAAATTTGCAGACGGTTCCCTGGAGTAAATCACCAAACGCCTTGCGCAGTTCATGATGTGATCGCTCAATCATTTTTGGCTCCATCAAATTCTTACAAGTAATTTGTTGGTCTCATTCGATTTGAACGAAACCTGGAAGGCACTACCGGTCACAACCTTTTCTAAGGCGAGATGACCGGCTCCCTTTGCAGATTATTTCTGCGCGAGCAATGCCTTCCTGGCCGCTTTTTCGTGTTTCATAGCGGCGATTTCACGCTCGCAGGCCTCGACATCGAACGAGTTGTCCCACTTGGCAATGGCGATGGTGCCGATGCCGTTACCAATCAGGTTGGTCACGGCCCGTGCTTCGTTCAGGAATCGGTCAATGCCCAGTAGCAAGACGAGGCCCACCAGAGGAATGGAGTGGATGGTTGTTAGCGTTGCCGCAAGGGTTATGAACCCGGCACCTGCGACGCCAGCGGAGCCTTTTGAGGTCAGCAGGAAGACGCCCAACAGAATCATCTGATCCATAAACGTCAGTGGCGTATTGGTTGCCTGTGCGATAAAAATCGCCGCCATGGTGAGGTAAATGCAGGTGCCATCTGCATTGAAGGCATATCCAGTGGGTAGCACCATGCCTACCACTGACTTCTTGCACCCCAGCTTTTCAAGTTTCACCATCATTCGCGGAAGCACGGCTTCGGTTGAGCAGGTGCCAAGCGTGATGAGAATTTCATCTTTGAAATAACGAAGAAATTGCATCAGCGGCATGCCCGACCATCTGGCAACCGTACCCAGCACTACCACGATGAAAATCAAGGTGGTGATGTAGAGCGCGACCAGCAACTGGCCGAGCGACAGCAAGGTACCAATGCCGTACTTGCCTATAGTGAAAGCCATCCCGGCGCCGGCACCAAGGGGAGCAAGGCGCATCACCATTGCCACGATCTTGAAAAGCCCTTGCAGAAACAAGTCGATGGTATTGATCAGCGGTTTGCTGGTTTCGCCCATCTGGACAAGGGCAACGCCCATCAATACCGAAATCAGAATGACCTGAAGCATGACGCCATTCGAGAATGCGCCAATGAAGGTGCTCGGGATGATGTTGAGAAAGAAATCGATAGTGCCGCCCTGTTCCGTGGCGGCTTGGCTGTACTTGGCGATAGCGCTGGAATCAAGCGTGGTAGCGTTGATATTCATCCCGGCGCCTGGCTTTGCGATGTTGACCACAATAAGGCCGATGACTAGCGCAATGGTTGAAAGGATTTCAAAGTAGAGCAGCGCCTTGACACCGATCCGCCCAACTTCCTTGATGCTGCCCATCTTGGCGATACCAACCACGACGGTACCGAAAATAATGGGCGCCAAGAGCATTTTGATGAGTTTGATAAAGCCATCGGCAAAAGGTTGAAGCTTGGCTCCAAATTGTGGTTCAAAGTGACCAATCGCAGCGCCGATGACGATGCCGATCAGCACCTGCACATATAGCTGGCTGTACCAGCGGGACTTGGAAATTTCCACGGAAGCACCTCATTTTATTTTTGTGATGGGCATGTGGTTTGGCGTCAACGGATGACGCCTGAGTCTGCGGTCTCTTTAAAAGAAACCGCAGATCGAGGTTGATCAGCCTTCGCCTAGCTCGCGCATAACTGCGTACAAGGCGGACTTGGCTTCGAAGCCAACACCTGGAATATCTGGCAGGCCGACATAACCATTTTCCACCTTGATTCCGTCGGCGAAGCCGCCGAAAGGCTGGAACACGTCAGGGTAAGATTCGTTGCCGCCGAGGTGCAGACCGGCTGCGATGTTCAGGGACATCTGGTGACCGCCGTGCGGTACTACGCGGCGGGAAGACCAGCCCATCTCTTCCATCACTTTCAAGGTGCGCATGTACTCCACGAGCCCGTACGACAGCGCACAGTCGAACTGGAGGAAGTCGCGATCCGGACGCATGCCGCCGTGACGCAGCAAGTTACGAGCGTCCTGGTGGGAAAACAGGTTTTCCCCGGTCGCCATGGGCAGTTCATAGTGATTGGCAAGCTCAGCCTGAAGTGCGTAATCGAGCGGGTCGCCGATCTCCTCGTACCAGAAGAGGTTGTACTTCTTGATGGCTTCCGCGTAAGCAATACCGGTCTGAAGATCGAAGCGTCCGTTGGCATCGACCGCCAGTCGACGACCGTCCCCAACTACTTCGAGCACTGCTTCGATGCGACGGATATCTTCGTCCAGTGGCACCGCACCGATCTTCATTTTGACAACGTCGTAGCCACGATCCAGGTAGCTCTGCATTTCTGCCTTGAGTTTGGTCTGGTCTTTACCTGGGTAGTAGTAGCCACCTGCTGCATAGACCCAGACTTTGTCATCGGCCACGCCGTTACGGTAACGATCAGCCAGCAGACGATAGAGAGGTTTGCCTTCGATCTTGGCGACGGCATCCCATACAGCCATGTCGATAGTGCCAACTGCTACTGAACGCTCACCGTGACCACCAGGTTTTTCGTTGGTCATCAGGGCTTTCCAGATGGCAAACGGATCCAGATTGTTGTTTTCGTGGTCGACGAGCGTATCTGGATCAGCTTCGGTGATACGCGCCAGGAAGCGATCACGCATCAGAGCGCCTTGACCATAACGACCGTTGGAGTTGAAACCGTAGCCGATGACAGGTTTACCATCGCGAATCACGTCCGTGATAACGGCTACGACCGAGCAGGTCATTTTGGAGAAATCGATATAGGCGTTGGCAATTGGGGAGGCAATAGAAACAGTTTTTTCACGGATGTCTACGATACGCATGACGGGTTCCTCTTGTTGTTTGTGGCCCCACGTTATGCTTTGCGTGGAAACCCGCCCAATGCTATTAATGCCGCGCCCTATGCACAGGAGGCATTGCCCTTGGAACTCGTTTGGCTTGAGGATTTTTCAGCGCTTGCGGAATACGGCAGCTTTGTTCGGGCGGCTGAAGCACGCCACGTAACTCAGCCTGCCTTCAGTCGCAGAGTCCGTTCTTTGGAGAATTGGATGGGGGTCGAATTGTTCGTACGCACCCCACAAGGAGCGACCTTAACCGAGGCTGGAAGACAGATTTTGCCAAGCGCTCAAGAGGCCGCCAGACGTTTGTACCGGATGCGGTCTGATGCTCAGGAAGTGGCAGGGATGGCCGCAAAAACACTGCAATTTGCAGCCACTCATTCCTTATCATTCACCTTCTTCCCAAGATGGTTGAGAAGCGCGGAAAATGGCGCACCGATAGATGCGGTACGTCTGCATTCCGACAGCATGGCTGTTTGCGAACAGATGCTAATTCATGGTCAGGTTGAGTTTCTGCTTTGCCACCGGCACCCAGATGTGCCGCCTTTGCTAGCCCCTGATCAGTTCACTGGAAAGAAGATTGGTGAGGATGTACTCGTTCCACTGGCGAGCCCCTCTGCCAATTTCGGCACATCCCCTGAAACACTGCCTTACTTGGCCTACACGCACGAATCGGGCCTTGGCCGAATAGTCGCTCACCGACTCCATGGCAAAGAAGACTATCTTCATCTCAAGCCTCTTTTCAGCAGCCATCTTGCTGCCGTTCTGATGTCTATGGCATTGGAGAGCAAGGGGGTCGCCTGGTTACCTAAGAGCCTGACGGAGCAGGAGATGACTGATGGACGTCTGGTTCGGGCGCTCGACGAAAGTTGGGATATTCCTCTAGAAATTCACCTCACTCGTCCAACTGCCCCCATTAGCCCGTCAGCTGAAGAATTCTGGGCCCGAGTAGGAAACGATAAGCCGCGTTCCTTATGACACGTTGCGTTGATACGCCCGGCGAGGCAAATAGCGGGTGCAATTAATTCATCCATGTAAATTCAGGGTATGATTTTGACATAACCTTCTCATACAAATCACATCGAGAATTTCATGTCCAAACTTGCCGAATTCCGCCAACTCGAAAAACATCTCGCCGAACAACTTCAAGCACTTGAAGCCCTCAAGGGCGACGCTGGCCTTAAGAAAGAAATCGAATTCGAAACTAAGCTGCGCGATTTGCTCGCAAAATACGGCTATAGCCTTAAGGACGTGGTCAATCTTCTTGATCCGCAAGCAGGTCGTCGCGCTCCAGCCGCCGAGTCCAAAACCGGTAGTCGCAAGCCTCGCCAGTTGAAGGTTTATAAAAATCCGCATACCGGCGAAGTCGTAGAAACCAAAGGTGGCAACCACAAGACGTTGAAAGATTGGAAAGCAGAGCACGGCTCCGCGACCGTTGAGTCCTGGCTGGCCAAGTGATTTTGCTTTGAATACAAAAGGGCCCTTCGAGGGCCCTTTTTTGGTTAGAGAATAGAGTATCTCTTGGCTGCGGACTGCGATCAAAATGCAGCTAATGACAAGGAAGTAGTCTATCGGTCATCGAAAGTGGGTCGCACCGCTGGAGTTAATCCAGGAGGCGTTTGTGAGGGTGTTACGCATCAAAAGGGTTTCTTCCAATGTCGCTCAATTGCTGTTTAGAAGGACGTGAACAAGTAGCTTGCGATCAAGCGTGTCTCGTCAATATCTCTGGCGGCGTCACTTCGATAGGTTGCGTTCCGTAGTCGCACAGAAAACCCCCTCAACGACCCCTGGAAGGCGTAGTTTACGTCCACATCACGCTCCCACTCTTTCTCGGCACCGACCGTCTTCAGACCATCCCCCCGGATATACGCAGTGAAAAAGCTCAAACCTGGAATACCCATGGCTGCGAAGTCGTAACCATACCGTAGCTGCCAGCTACGTTCGCCTGCGCTTCCGAAGTCGTGGTATTGAACGTAGTTGGGTAGGTAGGGGTTATTGATGTAAGGAAAACCCGTAGCACCGCCCATGACTTGGTAGGTCGCCATGACGCTATGCCCATTGTCCAAGACGTAGCCGAGCGCGGCAGCATAGGCGCGGTTATCAACTTCTCCTGCTTTGGCTGCGCCGACGTCACGACTTGAAAAGGTGCGCAGATCAGTGGTCAACATGCCTTTGCCGATACGCGTGTTGTGTATCAATCCAGCGAACTGCTGACGGTATACGTCATCAAGCTCGCCATAGAAGTACGTTGCACTCAACTGTGACGTTAGCTTGTATGTCCCACCGCCATATCGGTAGTTGTCGCCGACGCCCGTTGCACGGTAGCGACCGTCTTTCACTGCCAGGGAGATGTCCTGAAGGTCGGTAGAGTCCGGTGTAATCGTCTTGTCGAATTGAGCCAAGTTCAGAGTCAGGCGATCCACGTCGGTAGAGTTGATCTGCCAACCTTGGAACGTCTGAGGAAGCAATCGGCTGTTGTTGTACTGAAGCACTGGAACCTTTGGCAATGACATACCATAGCGCAGTGATGTGTGAGATATCCTGAGTTTGGCGCCATATCCCGCTTTTGAGTATTCATCAGCGGCCTCTCCGGAAGCCCGCTTTGGAAGCAGGCCACTTCCGGAACGATCCGGGCTCGAATCCAGTTTGTAACCTGCAAACACCATCGCGTCGGCGCCGAAGCCGATGATTCCCGGTGTGTATCCCGACTCGTAGTTGAGCAAAAAGCTTTGGGCCCATTCTTCCCTTTTGGATACGCCTGTCCCTTGGCGGAAATCTCCGTTGTAATAGAAGTTTCGGGCTTCCAGACGAATTTTACTGTCCGTTATAAACCCATCGGCCATGGACATGTCGATGGACATAAACACTGACGCGAGCAGAGCAATATATGAGGCGCGGTTCATTTTTATTATTTCCTGACGCAGGAAGCCGCTGTTCGGTACAACACCGAACAGAGACTTTTTAGATATATTGTGATGGGTGGAGCTGGGGTGTTACTGCTTGGTGCCAAGTTCCAGGGCGAGCTTGTCGCGATCCAGTTCTTTTTCCCACGCGGACACGACTAGCGCGGCGACACCGTTGCCCACTAGGTTAGTCATGGCAAGTCCGGTACCCATGAAGCGGTGGATGCCTAGAATCAGTACCATGCCAGCCACAGGTACAAGCGGCACCACCATTAAGGTGCTGGTCAACATGACAAAGGCTGCACCGGACACGCCGCTCGCGCCTTTAGAAGTGAGCATGGCCACGATGACTAATGTGAGTTGCTGCGAAAGTGACAGATCAATGTTTAGGGCTTGAGCGATGAATAGCACCGACATGGTCAGATAGATGTTGGTACCGTCGAGGTTGAAGGAATAGCCCGTGGGAATTACCAGCCCGACGACGGGTTTTGAGCAGCCCAGTCGTTCCATTTTTTCCATGATCTGAGGCAGTACCACCTCCGACGAACTGGTACCTAGTACGACCAACAACTCCTCTTTGATATAAGAGATAAAGCGCAGGATGCTGAATCCGCAAATTTTCGCGACTCCACCCAGCACCACAATCACGAACAACGCACACAGGATGTAGAAGCTGCCTACCAGTTTCATGAGAGGGAGGAGTGCGCCTACACCGTAAGTACCGACGGTGAAAGCGATGGCGCCGAATGCACCGATGGCGGAGAGCTTGGCGATGATGTGCACGATGCGAAAGAACACGCCGGATAGACCTTCGATCATGTCGTAAACCGGTTTGCCTTTTTCTCCCATGGCTGACAGGGCGCACCCGAAGAGCACGGAGACCAGCAATATGCAAAGCACGTTACCTTCGGCAAAGGCCTGCACAAACGTCGAGGGAATGATCCCCATCAGAAATTCGACCATGTGCATGTGCTGAGCCTTCTCAGCGAACCCGGTGACCGCCGACGCGTCCAGCGTATTGACGTCAATGTTGAAGCCCGCTCCTGGATTGAACAGGTGACCGCCGATAAGACCAATCAGCAGAGAAACGGTCGAAATGACTTCGAAGTAGAGCAGCGCTTTCCCACCGACTCGCCCCACCTTTTTCAGATCGCGCATCCCTGCGATGCCAGTGACGACGGTGCAAAAAACCACGGGCCCGATGATCATCTTGATCAGCTTGATGAAGGCATCGCCCAGTGGTTTGAGATCGGCGGCAAAGGTGGGCCAGAAGTGGCCGACGGCGACGCCTGCGATAATTCCCAGGAGCACTTGAAAGTACATTGCGCGATAGAAGGGTGGCTTGGTCTTCACCTTGATGGGAATGGATACTTCGACCTGAGCAGGTGCAGGACTGGAGTTCATAGCGGTCACTCACTGAAAGTCTTATTTTTGGAGGCGCAGCAAAGGTTGTAGCGGCTAGCGTCCGTAAAGCTTCATCGGGTTATCGATCAGCAGTTTTCGACGAAGCAGAGGATCGGTACAGAAGTCGAACATCAGATCAACCAACTCGCCGTCGTTGGGCATGTCTTTACTGATGTTCGGATGCGGCCAATCAGTGCCCCAGAGGACGCGATCTGGAGCAATCTCAATCAGTCTCTCTGCGAAAGGAGCGGCATCATTGAATGGTCGGCGGCCCGCTGATACTCGCTCTGCGCCACATACCTTCACCCACGCCAGCGGGTTTTCCATCAGTTGCTGTAACGCAAGGAAGGACTGCTGCTCAATGCCATCCTGAGCTTTAACCCTACCCATATGATCGATGATGAAAGGTACGGGTATACGGCTCAGTCTGTCCGCATAGGTAAGAATGTCTTGTGCATCAAGGTGCAGGACGACATGCCATCCCAAATCAGCAAGTCGATCCACAGTGCTGTCAAAGACGTCCAGATCTGGCGCGCCACCAAGATGTGCAACGAAGTTGAATCGCACGCCGCGAACGCCGCCAGCATCCATCTCAGCAAGTTGCTCGTCGGTTTCACTACCATCAACGATTGCTACGCCTCGATACCTACCTTCACTTCGCGCGATAGCATCCAGCATTGCGCGATTATCACTGCCGTGGCAGCTGGCCTGAACAATCACACCTCGAGTGAACCCCAAGTGGTCGTGCAATGACCGCAAAGTTTCAAAGGGAGCGTCAGGTGGTGTGTAGCTACGATCTTCGGCATAAGGAAATTCAGCCGCAGGGCCAAATACATGGCAGTGAGCATCCCAAGCACCCACAGGAAGTATCTGCGTGGGTTTTGTAGGATTAGAGTCAGGTGCGAGGCAGGTTTTCATCTCGTGTCCTTTAGTCATTGTTAGTGGAAGCGATAGCCCCGATGGTGGCCGTCTCTACGCACTACAACAACCGGATGCAGGCTCTAGCAGTTATGCTCATTTTGCATGCATATCTTCAGGCTATGCAGATCTCGCGAACCAATAGCATTGTCTGTTCTGCCAGACGAGACAGCGGACGCTGCTCATATGTGGCTATAAATAGGTGTGTCTGAATCGATGGGTCAACGATTTGGGCAGCTTTCAAACCTTCCATTTTTCCGTCGGAATTTGCCAAGGCCGAGCGAAAAAGTACGCCGTATCCCATGTCTAGATTGATGAGTTCCAGTAGGGACGGGATGCTATCGATCTCCAGACAAACGTTCAGATGCACGTCATGCCGAGACGCTTCACTTTCGATGAGACGGCGTATGGAGTGAGGTTCGCTAGGAGTGATCAAGGGGTAGTGCCCCAAGTCTTTCATGGCTACCTGGGAGGAGAGATTAGAGTGCTGGCTACCGATGAGCATCAGCGGCTCTGAGTGGATGTGCTCATATTGTAGTTGTGCGCTGTGACCGGGATTGAAGAGCAAAGCAAAATCCAGGCGACCCAGCAGCAACCATTCACGCATCGAATGTGTGAGACCTTCCTTGATCCCTAATATGCAGTTGGGAAAACGCTCACGAAAGGTAGAGACCAGGGCCACGGTGTGACGTCGGGAAATACTAGGGGGGAGTCCGATGACGACTTTGCCAGACAATGTATCGCGTTGTTCGCGCAGATCTTCACGAGCCACTTGCACCTGTCGCAAGATGCCTTTGCCATGATCGAACAAGCGTTGCCCGGAAGTGGTCAGCAAGACCCCCCGGCCATTTCGCAGTAGCAGATGCTCCTGCAGTTCGACCTCAAGCTGCCTGACTTGGCGGCTGACGACCGATTGAGAAATGTTCAGTACAGCGGCAGCTTTGGTGAAGCTTCCGAACTCGGCCACCCTGACGAAACATTCGAGCTGTTTTAGATCCATGAGTGCGACTCTGGGAAAAGGCTATGTTACCGCTTTTCCTCTATAGTGCTTTCCCGAGCAATTGGACTGCCATACAACGTGTCTATCAGGTTTAACCAGTCGAATGGCTCAAGGTTTGGGTAATCAATATCGGCATCAAGCATGGCATCGACAAGCCCTAGCTGAGCGCTGACGATGGCTTGGCTCATGTTAGGAACAACGTCAACATCGCGAGCGGTTTTTGCCACTTCCTTCATTTCCTCTGAACGACGCCGACCGTGCTCTGCTACGCGGCTTATCAAGTAGTTGGGGAGTGCACCATCCCAACCCATCTGCGGAAAACTCTGGTGCAATGATGCCAGCACCTCGTCTTCAGCATGGTATTGGCGAGCGGTGCTCAAGCATTCGGTGGTTAGTGCTTCCAGGCCTTTGATCATGATGCTCCGACACATCTTAATCGCCGACGCTACGCCAATCACCTCAGCCACTACCCGCACGTTCATTCCGAGCCCACTTAATCGTTCGGCAACCAGGTTAGCGTGTTGGCCACCTAACAGAATCGGTGTTTTCAAGCGTTGTGGTGGAACCGGCGCCATGACTGCCGCATCGATGTAATCAACGCCATACTGTTGCATCGCTGTAGCTGCCGCACGCTTAGTAGAGGGGGCGACGGAGTTGATATCGATGAACAGTTGACCACGCCTCATCAGTGGCGCCGCGTTCAGTGCGACCTCGAGTGCGTTATCCGCTGTGACTGCTGAAATGATCCACTCGCCAAGCGCTATTGCTTGAGCCGCACTCTCGCATAGCTGAACGCCACACCTGAGAGCGCGCTCCTGCAGTGCTGCTCGTTTGGTGGGGTCTTCAAGGAGTCGATCATAGGCGAAGATCTTCACGTCCAGCGCGGCAAGATCCTGGCCCAGAATGGCACCTGCTTCGCCGAATCCGATCAGAGAAAAGGTAGTGCTCATTAGGGTTTCACCGTGTTTTGCCAGACATCCCCAGGAATGAGCACGTTGCCTTCGAACAATAAACGTGTCGTGCGTACCAGCCCGCAACCGGATAACTGACCGTCACTCAAACGCAGCTCGACCGTAAACTCTCCGGTTGGATGCTCGACAGACAGCCGTATTCGTTCACCCGTGTCCACTTGGGCCAAACTGCTCGCTACTGTCCCTTTAACCTGGCAGGCCGAGGCGACACTGACAGCGCCGAACACCCCAATCGATGTGTGACAGCGGTGAGGAATGAAGGTACGACTGCAAATTGCGCCTCCATTGCGGGGTGCTGCTATCAGAGATATTTTCGGTACCGTGCGCTCGCGGACATCCCCAAGATTCATCAAGGGGCCAGCCTGCAGCCGGATCGATTCCAACAACGCTTTGAGGTCGATGTTGGCGTCCAGTTGCGCAGGGGTTTCATCGCCCGTGCACCCCACATCAGTAGCCCTGATCAGCACTACAGGCATACCATTGTCGATACACGTCACTTCAATGCCATCGAAGCGGTCAATGGCATTTCCGGTAGGCAAGAGCGCTCCGCAACTGGAGCCGGCAATGTCTTCGAACTCGACAATCAATGGAGCGCTGGTGCCCGGAACGCCATCAATGCGGGTATCACCAGCGTACTCGACGATGCGACCTGGTGTAGGAACGTTAGCCACAGCAATCTGGCCAGTATTCATCATGAAAATCCGCACGGTCGTCAGCGATTCGTCTGCGCTGATCAGCTCCCGCTCAAGTGAAAAGGGGCCGACACCTGCGAGGATGTTTCCACAATTCTGGCCGTAATCCACTTGAGCGTGTTCGACTGAAACCTGAGCAAACAGATAATCGACATCAGCGTCTGGGCGATTTGAACGACTGATAATGGCGACTTTACTGGTCAGCGAGTTCGCACCACCGATGCCATCTATCTGGCGCGCATCGGGTGATCCCATAACGGCCAGTAATACTTGATCACGCAGCTTGCCTTCGGGCGGCAGGTCGTCGGCCAGAAAGTAAGCGCCCTTGGATGTTCCTCCACGCATCATAAGACACGGAATTCGGGTCTGGCGCATGAAAGTCATCCTTGCACGTCAGTGAGGCTGTCGTAATAAGTGAGGCCCCGGTCGATAAGCTTTTGACGCATCTCGTAGATATCGAGGCCCAACTCGCCAGCAGCCAGGCGAACGCGTTTCTCCTCTTCGATGCGAGCGCGTTTTCGGCTTGTTTCAAACACGCCGGGTAGTTCTTCGCGGCGAACAATGACCACGCCGTCATCGTCAGCGACTACGACATCCCCGGGCTCGACCAACTGGCCAGCGCAGATGATGGGCACGTTGACTGAACCCAGCGTTTCCTTGACGGTGCCTTGGGCATGAACCGCCCGCGACCATACCTTGAAGCCCATGTCCCTCAGCGTTCGGGTATCGCGTACCCCCGCGTCAATAATCAGGGCGCGTACCCCTCGGGCCATCAACGAGGTGGCGAGTAAGTCGCCGAAGTAGCCATCGGTGCAGGGCGACGATGTCGCGACCACGAGGATGTCGTCCGGTTGGCATTGTTCGACTGCCACGTGAAACATCCAGTTGTCGCCCGGCGCGACCAGCACGGTCACCGCCGTTCCGCTGATGCTCTGGTTCTGCTGAATGGGACGAATGGCAGAATTCAACAGACCTTTACGCCCTTGCGCTTCATGCACGGTAGCCACGCCAAAGCGATCCAGTTCGTCGATCAACGCCGCGTCAGCACGCGGGATGTTGCGCACGACAATGCCGGTTTTTCCGATCAGTGTGCTCATGCCAGGTTCTCCGTCACCCGTGGGAAGATGCTTTGATAGCCCTCGGCATAAACGATGTTGCGGGTGGAGGCGATACCCACATTGCGCTTTGCCTGAACGCCGCGTTGCAGTGCGACGCGTGTGTAGTATTCCCAAAGATGCTCTTGGCCTGCCATGCACTGGATGGCGGCGTATTTCTTGTCCCAGACCTCGGTGATATCCAACAGTACATCCGGGCGCCATTCGCATTGCTCAGGCTGATGGGGTTCGAAGCTGTAAACGGGAGGGGCACCCACAATTTTTTCGCCAGGCTTGTAGCCCTCAGCTTGGGCGATGATGCGCGCTTCCTGGGTCAGGTTCATCGCTAACGGGTGATCGTAGTTGTACGGATCTTTAATCGAGTGGCTGAGGACGAACTCCGGCTGTACTCGACGAAACACATCGGCCAGGCGGAACAGCGTCTCTTTGTCGGCACGCATCGGGTAATCACCGATGTCGAAGAATTCCACGCTCGCGCCAAGGATCTCCGCTGCGTCTTCAGCCTCGCTGCGACGCGCGGTTTTGACCTTGTCTTCAGACATCTCGCCTTTGCGCCAGAGCTTGGCCGACTCACCTCTTTCTCCGTAGGAAAGGCACACGATGTGAACGGCGTGACCTTGTTGGGCGTGCAGGGCGATGGCACCACCTGCGCGCCAGACGAAATCGGCAGAGTGGGCGCTGACTACAAGTGCAGTTTTTGTTTTATTGATCATGGGAGGGCTCTTCTTGCGGCTGTTTGATAGAGCCCACATTCGCATTTGAGGTGAGTGATGAATAATGCGTTTGGCGGAAGGAGGTATGCGTTTTACTTATCGGGATGGGTTCTGCATGCTGTACGGTCAGTTCCTAAAAAGCCGACAGTTGAATATGCAAAGTCCTGAGTTGCCCAATCTGATGCAGGTTCGAGCATTCCTTCGTGTTGTCGAACACGGCAGTGTATCTAGGGCCTCCGCCGTGCTTTTCCGGGCTCAGCCCGTTGTGACTCGCGCCATCCTGTCCTTGGAGAAGCGCCTCGGCGTGGCGTTGTTTGAACGCAACGTCAATGGTATGCGTCTGACCGATTATGGTGAGAGAGCACTGCCTCGGGCTCGTCGGGCCATGGATGAGTTGCTCGCCTTACCGCCTTTATTCGGGCAGGCGTTGGGTCAGGCCGCCGAGCCGCTTTACTTATTTCAGACCAGGCGGCTGGAAGCGTTTGCGAAGCTCTGCGAAACCCACCATATGCAAACGACCGCCAGCATCCTGGAGGTCACCCAGCCAGCGATCAGCGCCGCTATCAAAATACTTGAGCAGGGTAGCGGCTGCAGCCTGTTTGAACGCACCCCCCACGGCTTGCTGCCGACTCGTCTATGCCTGGCAATGTTGGTGCGGGTACGCCGAGCCCTGAATGAGCTGCGTCACATCGATGCGGACATCGCTGCGCAGGGTGGTTCCCTTCAAGGCGTCGTGCATGTAGGGGCCCTGCCTCTTGGGCGCACGGGGATATTGCCTGAAGCCATAGTGCGCCTGACCCTGGAACACCCTCATGTACGAATCGTCACCAACGAAAGTCCGTTCGACTTGTTGGCCAGCGAACTGCGCGCAGGCGATGTGGATTTTGTGCTGGGCGCTCTACGTCCGTCGGCCTACGCCAGCGACCTGCATGGCGAGGCGTTGCTGCAGGAAGAAATGGCGATCCTTGTACGCCACGACCACCCTTGGTTGAAACGGAAGCCAGTCTATGAAGACTTGAGTGCCGCCCGCTGGATCCTGCCTCGTGCCGGTTCCCCGGCGCGACAACTGCTGGAAGCATTTTTTTTTCACATCGGTATCGCCGCACCCAGCCCCGTGATTGAAACGGGCGACCTCGCAATTTTGCGCGGTGTGTTGCTTCGCTCAGACATGCTCGCCGCTGTTTCAGCACACCAGTTGGAGTACGAAATGCTCAGCGGTGATCTTGTTCAGCTGCCGCTTTCCCTAAGCCATACCACGCGGCCAATTGGTTTTATCTCAAGGACGGGAGCGCTTCAATCACCGGCTGCGCAGGCGTTGATGGACAAGATTCGGGAGGTGGTAGGGGAGACAGCGACGAGAATGATACAGTCGACCTGACGCAGATTGGCTGCGGCTTGGCGCCACCATTCGTCAGCAAAGTGCCTTAACTCTTATTGACAGCCAAGCTGTCTGGGCAAATACTCGATTCAATATTCATATAGATGACTAGATAACAAGGTGAATAAAGTCGATGAATTCTCTATCCAGTGATGTTCGCCTGCCGCTTTATCAACGCCTGCGTGACCACTTGGCTGAGCAAATCGCCAACAATCGCTGGCGCCCGGGAGAGGCCATTCCCACCGAAGCGGCGCTTTCAGCGGAGTACCAACTGTCCACTGGCACCGTCCGCAAAGCAGTCGACGCATTGGTCAGTGAGGGCATTCTGGAGCGTCAGCAAGGCCGAGGAACTTTCATTCGCCGTCCTCAGTTTCAATCGTCGCTGTTCCGTTTCTTCCGTTTTCAAACCGCTGCCGGCGAACGCCAGGTGCCGGAGAGTCGCATCCTGTCCATAGAGCCGGTGTCCGCGCCCTCGGCGGTAGCCCAAGCGTTGGGGCTGCCACTCGACGCGCCGGTGATTCGCATTGTTCGTGTGCGTCTGCTCGATGTTCAGCCGGTGCTCGCCGAAGAAATCTGGTTGCCGCGCAACCGCTTTCAACCGCTATTGGAGATCGACCTGAGTCGCGAAGGGCCGCTGTTGTATCCGATCTACGAAGAGGTCTGCGGTCAGGTCGTCGCCTCGGCCGAAGAAACGCTTACTGCTGAATCGGTGAATGACGTGCACGCGCGATTACTGCAACTCCCGATCAACAGCCCGGTGGTGGTGATCGAGAGGCTGGCGCGTGATTACGCCGGCACGCCGCTGGAGTGGCGTCGTTCTCGTGGGCATGCCGAGCACTTCCGTTACAGCGTGGATATTCGCTAACCCGTGCCAGGGTAGCGGATCGTCAAGCGGTGAGGCGCTCGCCGCTGGTTTCAGCGTCTTGTTTTTCATGACTGGCCCCGTAGCGGTGCGGTTCGCTCTCGGCTGCCTCACGTTCCACTTATAAGGATAAGAATCATGTTTAGCTGGTATCGCCAAGTCACTCCTCGGGAGCGCAAAACGTTTTGGGCCTGCTTCGGCGGATGGTCGCTCGACGCGCTGGAAGTACAAATGTTTGGCTTGGCGATTCCGGCTTTGATCGCCGCGTTTGCCCTTACCAAGGGAGACGCGGGGCTGATCAGCGGAGTGACTCTGGTCACTTCAGCCATCGGTGGCTGGGTAGGGGGGACGTTATCCGACCGCTACGGCCGAGTGCGTACGCTGCAGTGGATGATTTTGTGGTTCTCCTTTTTTACTTTTCTCTCCGCGTTTGTGAGCGGCTTCAACCAGCTCTTGATCGTCAAGGCGCTCCAGGGTTTCGGCATCGGCGGCGAGTGGGCGGCAGGTGCCGTATTGATGGCCGAAACCATCAATCCGCAGTATCGCGGCAAAGTGATGGGCACCGTACAAAGTGCCTGGGCCGTGGGTTGGGGGCTGGCCGTCGGAGTGTTCACACTGATTTATTCTTTAGTGCCGCAGGACATGGCTTGGCGGGTGATGTTCCTGGTCGGATTGCTACCGTCGTTCCTCATCATCTGGGTACGTCGCAATGTCGAGGAGCCCGACAGCTTTCAGCGTCTGCAAAAAGAAAACGCCATCCCGCAAAGTTTTTTCAAATCCTTGGCCGGCATCTTCCGTCCCGAGTTGATCCGCGTGACGCTGTTTGGCGGTCTGTTGGGCTTGGGTGCGCATGGCGGTTACCACGCGGTGATGACCTGGCTACCGACGTTCCTCAAGACTGAGCGCAATCTGTCCGTACTGAACTCGGGCGGCTACCTGGCGGTGATCATCTTCGCGTTCTGGTGTGGGTGCGTGGTCAGCGGCTTTTTGATCGACCGTATTGGTCGTCGCAAAAACATCGTGCTGTTCGCGCTGTGCTGTGTCGTCACGGTGCAGTGTTACGTGTTCCTGCCGCTGACCAATACCCAGATGCTGTTCCTGGGGTTCCCGCTAGGTTTTTTCGCGGCCGGTATTCCCGCGAGCCTTGGCGCACTGTTCAACGAGCTGTACCCGGCGGATGTACGCGGTGCCGGTGTCGGTTTCTGCTACAACTTTGGCCGGGTGCTCTCTGCAGTATTCCCGTTCCTGGTCGGTCACATGAGCGACTCCATGTCCTTGGGTTCGGCGATTGGCATCGACGCAGGGATTGCCTACGGCGTGGCGGTGATCGCGGCACTTTGTCTGCCGGAAACCCGTGGACGCGGTCTCGAAGCTTCGAGTGCATCGATGCCAGCAACGATCAACGGCAACGAAAGTGCGCGGGCCTGATGCCCTTTACCTTCTATAGATGAACGCTATGACTGACACCTGTTCTACGCCGATCACTGGCATCGACTCCCATGCTCATGTGTTTAGCCGTGATCTAAATCTGGTCGGTGCACGGCGCTATACCCCTGATTACGACGCCACGCTTGAGCAGTATCTGACGCACCTGCACGCTCATGGTCTGAGTCATGGCGTACTGGTGCAACCGAGCTTTCTCGGCACCGACAATAGCTACTTGCTGGCGGCGTTGATGCAAGCGCCGGGTCAGTTGCGAGGCGTGGTCGTGCTGGAACCAGGCATCAGTCGCGCCATGTTGAATGACATGAATCACCTGGGCGTGGTTGGCGTTCGCTTGAACCTGATGGGTAAGGCATTACCTGATTTTCGTCAAAGTGCCTGGAAAGCGTTTTTCAGCCACATTGCTGATCTGGACTGGCATGTCGAGTTGCATCGGGAGGTAAAGGATCTGCCGGGACTGATCCATCAATTGACGCCGTATGGTTTGAAGTTGGTGATTGACCACTTTGGTCGGCCAGATGCCAATTCGGGCGTCGATCAGCCCGGGTTTTGCGAGTTACTGGAGTTGGGATCGAAAGGTTCGATCTGGATCAAGGTATCGGGAATCTATCGTTTAGGAGGTACGCCGCAACAGAACATCCATTTCGCTCGAATGGCATTACCGCTGCTGGAACAAAGTTTCGGCCTTCGCCAGTTGGTGTGGGGCAGCGACTGGCCGCATACGCAGCATGAGCAAAGCATTGGTTTCAGCACCGTAGTCGATCAGTTGCAAGCTCTGGAGTGTTCGACGCAGGTTAGCTATTCATTGCTGGTGCAAGCCCCTAGAAGGTTATTCGGTTTTGCAACAGGCGAAAGCTGAAATTTACGCCTGCATTTGCAGATGACCATTTATCTCACCCATTTAACGTTATCGCGTGCGCCGACCGGCATTACGGTTTCAAACTTCTCTTTCAAATATGAGTGCAGTTTGAGCGCCAGCCCAACCGAGATCCTTTCATGACTCCCTTAGATATAGACCTCTTACTGACCGCATTGGTGAGCGTTCTGGTGCTGGTGGCGCTCATCGTGTCGCGTCTCAAAATGCACCCGCTCCTGGCCTTGTTAGTCGTTTCCGTTGGCGTTGGCTTTGCAACCAGTATGGAGCCGGAAAACATCGTCTCCCACTTGATGACCGGCGCCGGGAAGACACTGGGGGCAGTGGGGGTCGTAATTGCGCTTGGAGCGATGCTAGGCAAAATTCTTGCTGACGCAGGCGTCACAGAGCAGGTCGCCGAGGTCATCCTCAAGCGAACATCGGATCGGATGATTCCTTGGGCCATGAT
>NZ_JBIVJB010000034.1:0-48185 GCF_044750025.1 Pseudomonas sp. NPDC088885
CTGGCCGGCATGAAGGACTCCAAAGTGATCGTTGCGATCAACAAGGACGAAGAAGCGCCGATCTTCCAGGTGGCCGATTACGGTCTCGTGGCGGATCTGTTCGAAGCAGTACCTGAGCTGGAGAAGCTGGTTTAAACCGGCGGCTTCACTTATAAAGAGCCCGACCTGTTGGTCGGGCTTTTTTTTGTCTTGGATTTGAGTGGGAGCGTTTCGCCATGGATCTGCGCTGCGGATGGTTGTTGGGTTTGGCCCTGTTGCCCGGTTTGGCGATGGCCGCTGGCAAGTGCGAGCGCCTTGTCGTCACCGGCAGCCCGGATGCGCCGCCGTACCTGTGGCAGGATCCGCAAAATCCCAAGCAACTGATCGGCGCCAGTGCCGACCTGCTTCAACAAGTGGCCAAGGATCTCGGCCTCAAAGTCGAGTTGCTCTACGCCGGTAAACGCTCGCAAGCCCTCGACGAAGTGCGCAGCGGGCGCATGGACATGCTCGCCGACGCGCCGCTGATCTTCAACGAGCTGGAAAGCCTCGACTACATCTACCCGCCGCTGCTGGAAAACGACTACCTGGTGTGGACGCGCAAAGGCTCGACACTGGTCTACAGCGAAGCCAAAGACCTGCACGGTCACGCAGGCGCGTTGTCGGAAAAGTCTCGAATGACGCAAGGATTCGGTACTTTCGCCGAGCAGAATCTGACCCTGACCAAGACAGCCAACCTCACCCAGGCCCTGCAGAAATTGCTCCTCGGTGAAGTGGAATATGTACTCGCCGGCCGCTACTCGGGCATGGCCGCCGCGCAGGCATTGGGCATGGCCAATGATCTGTTGGCGTTCGAGCAACCCATCGACCGCCCGGGCCTGTTCCTCGCGGTTTCCCACAACTCGGCCTGCAACGATCCGTGGTTGCGCGGACAGCTAGCCAAAAAGATGACAGAATTGCCCGCGTCCGGACTGACGGAAGCTGTGCTGCAACGCAATATCGAGCGCTGGAAGGCGCAGCAGCAACAGCCGCAACAACCTGTCAGTGCCCCAAAACAGTAGGGATTCTTAGTGAGTATTCGACCTCTTTTCGCGGCGATGGCCGTTCTGGCTCTGGCCGGTTGCGCCAGCGATCCGGCACCCAACGAACAAATGCGCCTCACCGAGCAGGCCATCACCCAGGCCAAGGCTGTCGGTGCCACCGCTGATGATGTGCCGGAAATGAAACTGGCCGAAACCAAATACGATCGAGCCAAGGGCAACATGGCCGACGAGTCCTACCGCAATGCGCGGATGCGTGCCGAACAGGCCGAACTGGATGCGCGTCTGGCCGAAGCCAAAGTGCTGACGCAAAAAAGTGAAGAACAGGTGAATGTGCTTAACACCCGTATCGTCCGTCTGCGCAAGCAACTGGGGGATGCCCAATGAGCCTAAAGTCGAAAGTCCTTGGCGGTCTGATTCTCGCCGGTTGCGCCAGCCTTTTCGGTTGCGCCGGCCAACACAGCGAATCCGCGCTGCAAGAAGCGGGCGCTGACTTCCAGAAAGTCAAAGAAGACTCGAACGTGCTGCGCATCGCGCCGAAAGACGTGATCCGCGCCGGGGAATCCCTGGCCCGCGCCGATCGCCTGTCGACCTATTGGGGCAGCGGTTCGGACGTGGTGCATTACGCCTACCTGAGCCAGCGCTACAGCGAAATCGCCCGCGAGCACACCAATCAGGTGCTCAACGAAGAACGCATCGCCAAGCTCGAACTCGAACGTCAGCGCCTGCAACTGGCCCTGCGCGAATCGAAACTGCTCAGCGTGCAGCAGCAAGGCAAATGGCTCGAAGAGCAGATCGTTGCACTGGCCACCACGCAGACCGACCGTGGTCTGGTAATGACCCTCGGCGACGTGCTGTTCGACACTGGCGAAGCGGAGCTGAAAAACTCGGCCAACCGTGTCGTGCTGAAAATCGTCCAGTTCCTGCAACTGAACCCGAAACGCGTAGTGCGCATCGAGGGTTACACCGACAGCACTGGCGGCAAGCAGGAAAACCTCAAGCTGTCCCGCGACCGCGCGCAAGCGGTGGCCGACGTGCTGATGGATCTTGGTATCGAGGACAAACGCATTCAGGTCGAAGGCTACGGCGACGAATACCCGGTGGACGTCAACGCTTCCGAGCGTGGGCGCGCGCAGAACCGTCGCGTGGAAATTGTCTTCTCCGACGAAAAAGGCCAGCTCGGCGCCGCCCGCTAAGCAACGCAAAACCCTGTAGGAGCTGCCGAAGGCTGCGATCTTTTGACTTTTCTTTTTGAAGATCAAAAGATCGCAGCCTTCGGCAGCTCCTACACAGCTCCTACAAAGCCCGGCCTGTCATGCAGCGCCGGGCTTTTTTACGTCTGTCGATTGGCTCGCAAATCGGTACAGTCGGGGGCAGACACTGCACTGTATGGTCGAGTATTGTGGCAACTGTCCCAGTACACTTCTAAACTGTTCCGGTATTGTTTCACACAAGAATAAAATGCCCGTGAAATCGAGTGCTGCGTCATGACCAATCTCTTGCTCTACCAACGTATTGCTCAGCAACTGGCCGAAGACATCCGCCGTGGTGTCTATCAACCGGGGGAGCGCGTGCCTTCGGTGCGCAAGATGAGTTCGCAGCTCAACGTCAGCCATGCCACGGTGTTGCAGGCGTACGCCAATCTCGAAGATCAGGGGCTGATTCGCGCCCGTCCGCAGTCCGGCTATTACGTACACCAGACCCCCGCACTGACCGCGCCAACGCCGGACATTGCACGGGTTGAGCGTCCCGGTCTGGTGACGCGCAGCAGCATCATTCAACAGGTACTGGTCGAGTCGCGCCGCGAAGGTGTGTTCCCGTTGGGTGCCGCCGTGCCGAGCGTCGATTATTTGCCGGTGCGCGCACTGCATCAGCAACTGGCCAAAGTCACCCGATTCCATAGCCCGCGCGCGTTCAGTTACATGTTCAGCCCCGGTTTCGAACCGTTGCGCCGGCAAGTGGCGATTCGTATGCGCGACGCCGGTGTCGTCGTCGATCCGTCAGAAGTGGTGATCACCCACGGTTGTGTCGATGCCTTGCAGATGTCGCTGCGCGTGCTGACCCGCCCGGGTGATCTGATCGCCGCTGAGTCGCCGACTTATTACGGCTTGCTGCAACTGGCTGATCTGCTTGGCTTGAAAGTCATCGAAATCCCAAGCGATCCGGCCACCGGCATGAGCCTGGAGGCCCTGCAACTGGCGGCCAACCAATGGTCGATCAAAGCGCTGGTGCTGACCACGCGCCTGAGCAATCCGTTGGGCGGCACCATGCCCGAAGAGCGCCAGAAACAGTTGCTGCGACTGGCCTCGGATTTCGATATCCAGATCGTCGAAGACGACATCTATGGCGAGTTGATGTTCGAGCAGGGCAAGACCAAAGCGCTCAAGGCTTATGATCGACTGGATCGGGTCATTTACTGTTCGAGTTTTTCCAAGACCTTGTCGCCCGGCGTGCGCATCGGCTGGATGATTCCCGGTAAATATCAGCAGGAAATCCAGCGTCTGCAGACTTTCAGCACCCATTCAGCCTGCAGCGTCACGCAGATGGCGATTGCTGCGTATCTGGAAAACGGTGGCTATGACCGGCATTTGCGCTACATCCGTCAGGAGTACCGCAAGAATCTCAGCGCTTTCCAGTTGGCGGTGCAGCAGTATTTCCCCGAAGGCACGCAAATGACCCGGCCTACGGGCGGTTTCATTCTCTGGGTGAGTCTGCCGGGGAGGGTGAATACGCAGGATTTGCACGTGCGCGCCTTGCAGCAGGGCATCAGTATCGCGCCGGGGCTGATCTTCAGTAATACCGAGCAGTTCAACCACTGTATCCGCCTGAATTGCGGCATTCCGTGGAACCGCGAGGCGGAGCGGGCGTTGATGACTCTGGGCTTGCTGGCAACGCAACTGTGTCAGGAAACGGCGGGCGGTTTCTGAACGAACGGCGCGTCATGCTTGTCATGTGACGTGCAACAGGCCAGCATATGGCCCTCTGCCGTTAATGTCGTTGGAGTTCATGAAAGCGATTTTTCCTGCCGCCTGGGTTGTGCTTTGCCTGCTGATGATCGGCCATGTGCCCGATGTCATGGCGTCTGGCCCGGAAAAACCGGCGGCGGCCACGCCGGCGAAAAAAGCGCCGGCAGTGAAGAAGGCCGCACCTGCGAAACCAGCCCAGCAGAAAATCGTGAAGAAACGCCCACCGGTGGCCTCCAAATCGAAGTCCGCCCGTGAAGTGGCGAAAACCCCGCTGCCGTCGACCAAACTCGATCTGAGCCTGCCCAAAGACATGGTTCAAGAGTTGAAGCCTAAGGGCACTGTCGAGATGCCGAAGCGCGAGCCGATCCTGCCGCAAATGTTCGGCGAGAAAAACAGCGGGTTCCAGCTTAATGGCCGTCTGCTCAGCAATGAAATGCAGTTGCAGCTGCGCAACGAAGAGCGTCGGGAAGTGGAAGGCGCGGCGCTCGATTTCGAATTCAAGCAATAAACAGCACGTCGCTGTGACCCGCAGACCAGACGCTTTGTCGGAGACTGGTCAGTCACATTCAGTAATCGCTAAAAACCCCGGTTCAGGCAATTTAAAACAGCCGTTTTAGCGGTTACTCTGTTCCGCGTCCCTTTTACACATCGCCCGTCGCGAGGATTTGTCCGTCATGAAATGCCGTGAAGGCTGTGGCGCTTGCTGCATTGCCCCTTCCATCAGTTCGCCGATTCCCGGCATGCCTGATGGCAAACCTGCCGGCGAACGTTGCGTGCAACTCTCGGTCGAAAACCTGTGCAATATTTTCGGCCGCCCCGAGCGCCCGGCAGTCTGTTCCGGCTTCTCTGCCGACATTGAAGTCTGCGGCAGCAGCTCGGAAGAAGCGATCAGGCTGATCGGCTGGTGGGAACAAATGACGGCGGCGTGATGTGTCAAACGAACGGAACTTCAACAATAAGGAATAAGACTATGGGTTCGCTGCATCGTATCGCTGTGTTGTGTGGTTTGACCGCTGTGCTGGCCACCTCGGTTGCCCAGGCGGAAGACTGGAAAGTCGCCAAGAACGAAGACGGCATCAAAGTCTCCCTGAGCGAAGTGCCGGGTTCGGACTACAAGTCCTATCAGGGCGTCGCGCTGATGAAGACCACCGTCGCCAAACTGCGCGCACTGCAGGAAGACGTTTCCGGCGCCTGCGCCTGGATTCACGAGTGCAAGACCCAGAAATTGCTCAAGCACGAAGGCGATCAGAGCTGGACTTACACCCAGTTCAACACGCCTTGGCCAGTCACCCCGCGTGACTCGGTACTTAAGGTCACCACCGTTGAAGGCGCCGACGGCAGCCTGACCCGCAACCTGGAAGGCCTGCCGAAGTACATTCCGGAAGAAAAGGGCTTCGTTCGTGTTGAACAGGTCAAAGGCTTCTGGAAGTTCGTACCGAAAGGTGATCAGGTTGAAGTGACCTATCAGGTTCACACTGAGCCAGGCGGCAGCGTGCCGGCGATGGTTGCCAACAAGTTCGTGGTCGACGCACCGTTCAACACTCTCAAAGCTCTGAAAGAACGCGCCGAGAAGTAATCAGCCCGCTCTACACAAAACGCCCCGACCGATTCGGGGCGTTTTGTTTTGTAGCTATATTGTGTTTCCAGATATGCGTTGCACGAAATTTTCACAAAGTGTTCCAGACAATTCGCCCGCGCTGTTTGCACGTTGCCGCTGTCTGCTGCCGCTTGAAATGAAACTGTCAGGCGGCGGGGCAGTAATCAATGGCAATGGTGCGAACGATCGTGCAACATTTGCGCACCGCGCACGCCCCGGGGCCTGGAATGGCCAATAGAGGGCAGGGCGCCGCTGTATTTTTGCAACTTCAACTAATGGGTCCTAAAACGACATGGCAAACCCGGACGCCCTGAATCAGCAGCGATCTTCTGCTCGCCTGCTGCAACCGACCGTCAAATCGCATCTGGCCTACACGCTGCTTTGTGCGCTGGTCATGATGGTGATGTTTTCCGTGCTGCGCCTCGCGCTGCTGGTCTACAACCGCGAGATGATCCTCGACACCCCGGCCTCGACCTTCCTCGAGGCTTTCGCCAACGGCCTGCGTTTCGACCTGCGCCTGGTGGTTTACCTGTGCATTCCGCTGGTACTGGCGCTGTTCAGCGCACGGGCCATGGCAGCACGCGGTTTTTTCCGTCTGTGGCTGACCATCGCTTCGAGCATCGCGCTGTTCCTCGGCCTGATGGAGATGGACTTCTACCGTGAGTTCCACCAGCGCCTTAACGGTCTGGTGTTCCAGTACGTGAAAGAAGACCCGAAAACCGTGATGAGCATGCTCTGGTACGGTTTCCCGGTGGTGCGTTATCTGCTGGCGTGGGTCGTCGGCACGGTGATTCTGACCCTGGCGTTCAAAGGCGCTGATCGTGCAACGCGTCCGCGCGGGCCGTTCAGCGGCGGTACCGTCAGCAGCCGTCAGGTGGCGCCGTGGTACACCCGCGCTGCGGTATTCGTGGTGTGCCTGTTGATCTGCGTGGTTGCCGCGCGTGGCACCCTGCGTCAGGGCCCGCCAATGCGTTGGGGTGATGTCTACACCACCGATTCCAACTTCGCCAACCAGCTCGGCCTCAACGGTACGCTGTCGCTGATCGCCGCTGCGAAAGACCGCATGGGCGAAGACCGCGACAACATCTGGAAAGCCACACTGCCGCAAGAAGAAGCGCAGAAAGTGGTGCGCGAGATGCTGGTGATGCCGGACGACAAACTGGTCGATGCCGACATCGCTGCCGTGCGCCGTGACTACACGCCGCCGGCCGACAAGACCCTGCCGATCAAGAACGTCGTGGTGATCCTGATGGAAAGCATGGCCGGTCACTCGGTCGGTGCATTGGGCGCGCCGGGCAACATCACGCCCTACCTCGACAAACTGTCGAAGGAAGGCCTGCTGTTCGACCGTTTCTTCTCCAACGGCACGCACACCCACCAGGGTATGTTCGCCACCATGGCCTGCTTCCCGAACCTGCCGGGTTTCGAATACCTGATGCAGACCCCGGAAGGCAGCCACAAACTGTCCGGCCTGCCGCAATTGCTGAGCCACCGTGACTACGACGACGTGTATGTCTACAACGGTGACTTCGCCTGGGACAACCAGTCGGGTTTCTTTAGCAACCAGGGCATGACCAACTTCGTTGGCCGTAACGATTTCGTCGATCCGGTGTTCTCCGATCCAACGTGGGGCGTGTCCGACCAGGACATGTTCGATCGCGGTCTGGTCGAGTTGAAGGCACGTGAAAACGGCAAGCCGTTCTATGCGTTGCTGCAAACCCTGTCCAACCACACGCCATACGCCTTGCCGTCGCCATTGCCGGTCGAGCGCGTCACCGATCGTGGCAGCCTCAACGAACACTTGACCGCCATGCGTTACTCCGACTGGGCGTTGGGTCAGTTCTTCGAGAAGGCGCGCAAAGAGCCGTACTTCAAGGAAACCCTGTTCGTCATCGTCGGTGACCACGGTTTCGGCAATGAGCGTCAGATCACTGAAATGGATCTGGGCCGCTTCAACGTGCCGATGCTGATGATCGCGCCGGGCATCCAGGAGAAGTTCGGTACTCGTGACCACACCGTGGGCACGCAGATCGACATCGTGCCGACCATCATGGGTCGCCTCGGTGGCGAAGTGCGTCACCAGTGCTGGGGCCGTGACCTGCTCAACCTGCCGGAAGGCGACACCGGTTTCGGTGTGATCAAACCGTCGGGCAGCGAGCAGACCACTGCCATCGTCACCGCAGACCAGATTCTGGTACTGCCGAAAGACAAGGACATGTCGGCGAAGGTCTATCAGTACCAACTGGGCGCCACCCCAAGTGCCGAGGTTATTCCGGATGCACCACGCGCTGCCGAGTTGAAACACAAACTCGAAGCGTTCCTGCAAACGGCGACCAAGAGCCTGATGGACAACACCGCCGGTGTGATTAACGGCAAGCCGGACTAAGCGCTGTAAAGTAAAAGTCCGCGCAATAAAAAAGAGGCCCTGAAAAGGGCCTCTTTTTTTGCCGGCTAGAGGGTTATATCCGACCCAGTAGCAACAGCACCAACAGCACGACCAGCACCACACCGATGATGCCCGACGGACCATAACCCCAACTTCTGGAGTGCGGGAAGACCGGCAGACCACCGATCAGCAACAGGATCAGGATAATGATAAGAATTGTGCCCATGTCGATTTCCTTGTTGAGAGAGTTCGAGAAGTCTTGGTGTTCAAGGGGCGACTGGAGACTAAGTAATTCCAGACGGCTTACAAAATCCGACTGGTGCGAATGAAAAAAAATTCAATGTTTTTTTAATGTATTTAGATTTCAGGCTTATTTCCTTTAAGGCCAAAGATCAAAAGATCGCAGCCTTCGGCAGCTCCTACAGGAATTCGTGTACGGCGCGATCTTTTGATCCTCCATTCAGCAACTTGATGGAGCGTGGGCGCACACACAACCTTCGCTACACTCCGCGCATCTTCCCCAGAACAACAAGGCTGTGTGCTATGCAAAATCGCATGATGATCACTGGCGCGGGCTCAGGCCTGGGTCGCGAAATCGCGCTGCGCTGGGCGCGTGAAGGCTGGCAACTGGCCTTGTCCGACGTCAGCGAACCCGGCCTGCAGGAAACCCTGAAAATGGTGCGCGAGGCGGGCGGCGACGGCTTTATCCAGCGCTGCGATGTGCGTGATTACAGCCAACTCACAGCCTTCGCACAGGCTTGCGAAGAAAAACTTGGCGGCATCGACATCATCGTTAATAACGCCGGCGTCGCGTCGGGCGGTTTCTTCAGCGAACTGTCGCTGGAAGACTGGGACTGGCAGATCGCGATCAACCTGATGGGTGTGGTCAAGGGTTGCAAAGCGTTCCTGCCGCTGCTCGAACAAAGCAAAGGCAAGATCATCAACATCGCCTCGATGGCCGCGCTGATGCAGGGCCCGGCAATGAGCAACTACAACGTCGCCAAGGCTGGTGTCGTGGCGCTCTCGGAAAGTCTGTTGATCGAACTGGCGCAACAGGAAGTCGGCGTGCATGTGGTCTGTCCTTCGTTCTTTCAGACCAACTTGCTTGATTCTTTCCGTGGCCCGACCCCGGCAATGAAGGCGGCGGTCGGCAAGTTGCTGGAGAGTTCGCCGATTACCGCCGCGGACATCGCCGATTACATTTACCAGCAAGTCGCTGCCGGCGAGTTCATGATCCTGCCTCACGAACAAGGGCGCATGGCGTGGGCGATCAAGCAGAAAAACCCGCAACTGCTCTACAACGAAATGACCTCGATGGCGGAGAAAATGCGCGCCAAGGCCAAACAGAACAACGGCTGACCTTGCCCGCAGCGGATTGCGTCGTTAGGGTGGCCGCAATGGTCACCCTGTCGAGACGCGTCAATGCTCAATTACTTGTGGTTCTTCCTCGCGGCGCTGTTTGAAATTGCCGGTTGTTACGCTTTCTTCATGTGGCTGCGTCAGGGCAAAAGTGCGTTGTGGGTGATCCCGGCGTTGCTCAGCCTGACCCTGTTCGCGTTGTTGTTGACCCGTGTTGAAGCCAACTATGCCGGTCGCGCCTACGCCGCTTATGGCGGGATCTACATCGTCGCGTCGATTGGCTGGCTGATGGTGGTCGAGCGAGTTCGCCCGTTGGGTTCAGACTGGATCGGCGTGGCGCTGTGCGTGATCGGCGCCAGCGTGATTCTGTTCGGGCCGCGCTTCTCCGCTGCCTGAATTGTTCGATTTGTGGGAAGTGTCCGACAGCTGAGGGCTTGCGAGCCTGTAAGGCAAAACTGATTTGCCGGCCACACATTGTGGCGCGCCGGCAAGCCGCGCATCTTCAGGGTTTGCCACCCCCTGAAGGACGAACCTCATGCTTGTACTCAGCCGTGTAGTTGGTGAGTTGATTTCCATCGGTGACGACATTTCCGTGCGTGTCCTGTCCGTCAACGGTTCCAGCGTGCGCTTTGGCGTCGAAGCGCCGAAGAAGGTCAATGTGCACCGCGCCGAAGTCTATGACCGAATCCAGCGCAAGCAGGCCCGCGAAGGGGCCCGCTGAGAATTTCAGTCGAATAGATGCTTGGGCACGTCGTGCTTGAGCATCAACTGGCACTGCTCGCTTTCCGGGTCGAAGACGATCAACGCCTGGCCTTTGGTCAGCGCCTGACGCACGCGCAGCACGCGGGTTTCCAGCGGCGTGTCATCGCCGTTGTCGGTGCCGTCGCGGGTGACGAAATCTTCGATGAGGCGGGTGAGGGTGTCGACTTCAAGAGCGTCGTAAGGGATGAGCATGGGCACCTCGGCTGAATCAATGTCGGGATGCTACGGCGAATGCCGGTTGGCTGCCAGTTTTGTGTAGTCAGTACCGGCCTCATCGCGAGCAAGCTCAGCTCCTACAGGAAACGCGGTCAACTGTAGGAGCCGAGCTTGCTCGCGAAGGCGGCCTAATGGTCACATTAATTGTCGGAGCGCTGCCCTACCAGACTATCCACCGGCGGCACCCGCGTTTCGCTCTCCATCTGCGTGTCATGTTCAATCTGATGACTGAAGCGATCCAGCGAAGCATTCGCCGGCGCCGCATCACTGGCAAACACCGGTGGGCTCAAAATGTACGCGCCCAACAATCGGCTCAGCGCGGCCAGACTGTCGATGTGGGTACGCTCATAACCATGGGTCGCATCGCAACCAAACGCCAGCAGGGCGGTACGAATATCGTGCCCGGCGGTCACTGCCGAATGCGCATCGCTGAAGTAATAGCGGAACAAATCGCGCCTTACCGGTAACTCGTTTTCACTGGCCAGCCGCAACAAGTGTCGCGACAGATGATAGTCATACGGCCCGCCGGAATCCTGCATCGCCACACTCACCGCGTGTTCGCTGGAATGCTGTCCCGGCGCGACCGGCGCAATGTCGATGCCGACAAATTCACTGACGTCCCACGGCAATGCCGCCGCCGCGCCACTGCCGGTTTCTTCGGTGATGGTGAACAGCGGGTGGCAATCGATCATCAGTTCCTGACCGCTGTCGACGATGGCTTTCAGCGACGCCAGAAGCGCAGCAACGCCAGCCTTGTCATCGAGGTGACGGGCGCTGATGTGGCCGCTTTCGGTGAACTCCGGCAGCGGATCAAACGCCACCACATCGCCGACGCTGATGCCCAGCGAATCGCAATCGGCCTTGGTCGCGCAGTAGGCGTCCAGACGCAGTTCGACGTGATCCCAACTGATCGGCATTTCATCCACGGCGGTGTTGAACGCATGCCCGGACGCCATCAACGGCAACACACTGCCGCGAATCACACCGTTGTCGGTGAACAGGCTGACACGGCTGCCCTCGGCGAAACGGCTCGACCAGCAACCGACGGGGGCGAGGGTCAGACGACCGTTGTCCTTCACCGCGCGCACGGCGGCGCCGATGGTGTCGAGGTGCGCGGAGACTGCGCGGTCAGGGCTGTTTTTCTTGCCCTTGAGCGTGGCGCGAATGGTGCCGCGCCGGGTCATTTCGAACGGGATGCCGAGTTCTTCGAGACGCTCGGCGACGTAACGCACGATGGTGTCGGTGAACCCGGTCGGGCTGGGAATGGCGAGCATTTCCAGGAGGACTTTTTGCAGGTAGTTGAGATCCGGTTCGGGGATTTGTGGGGTCATGGAAACTCCTGATGGGTTGAGCACTGATCGTTCCCACGCTCTGCGTGGGAATGCAGCCCGGGACGCTCTGCGTCCCAAATGGACGCGGAGCGTCCGGTGAGGCGTTCCCACGCAGAGCGTGGGAACGATCAGGAAGGGGTTAAATGGCCGGCTGACTGTGCGGAAACAACAAATCAACAAACCGCTCAGCCGTCGGCTGCGGTTCATGATTGGCCAACCCGGCGCGCTCGTTGGCCTCGATAAACACGTACTCCGGCTGATCCGCCGCCGGCACCATCAAATCGAGGCCAACCATGGGAATGTCCAGCGCCCGCGCCGCACGCACCGCCGCGTCGACCAGTGTCGGATGCAGAATCGCCGTGACGTCTTCCAGCGTGCCACCGGTGTGCAGATTCGCGGTACGGCGCACAAACAAATGCTCACCCGCCGGCAGAATGCTGCTGTAGTCATACCCGGCCGCATGCAAGGTGCGCTGGGTTTCGTGATCCAGTGGAATCTTGCTCTCGCCACTGGTGGCCGCCTGGCGACGCCGACTCTGCGCCTCGATCAACGCACCGATCGAATGCTGACCATCGCCGACCACTTCCGCCGGTTTGCGAATCGCTGCCGCGACCACTTCAAAACCGATCACCAGAATTCGCAGATCAAGGCCTTCGTGGAAACTCTCCAACAGCACTCGGCTATCAAACTGTTTCGCCGCTTCGATGGCCTGCTGCAGCTCTTCGATATTCTGCAAATCCACCGCAACGCCCTGGCCCTGTTCACCGTCGAGCGGCTTGACCACCACCCGTTGATGCTCATCGAGAAAGGCCAGATTGTCGTCGGCATTGCCCGCCAGTTGCTGCGAGGGCAGGTTCAGACCGGCCGCTTTCAGTACTTTGTGCGTCAGGCTTTTGTCCTGACACAGGCTCATGCTGATCGCGCTGGTCAGGTCGCTCAGCGATTCACGGCAACGCACGCGACGGCCGCCATGGCTGAGCGTAAACAACCCGGCGTCGGCGTCGTCGACCTGCACGTCAATGCCGCGCCGATGTGCTTCTTCAACGATGATCCGCGCATACGGATTGAACTGTGCTTCCGGCCCAGGGCCAAGAAACAGCGGCTGATTGATGCCGTTTTTGCGCTTGATCGCGAAGGTCGACAGGTTGCGAAAACCGAGCTTGGCGTAGAGGTTTTTCGCCTGACGGTTGTCGTGCAACACCGACAGATCGAGATAGCTCAACCCGCGACTCATAAAATGCTCGACCAGATGACGCACCAGCACTTCGCCGACACCCGGCCGCGAGCACTGCGGATCAACCGCCAGGCACCACAGGCTGCTGCCGTTTTCCGGGTCGTTGAACGCCTTGTGATGATTCAGGCCCATGACGCTGCCGATCACCGCGCCGCTGTCCTCATCCTCGGCCAGCCAATACACCGGGCCGCCCTGATGATGCGGGGTCAGCAGCGTGGCATCGATCGGCAACATGCCGCGCGCCTGATACAACAGATTGATCGCCTGCCAATCCGCCTCGTTCTGCGCGCGGCGAATGCGGAAGCCGCGAAACACGCGAGTAGCCTGACGATAATCACTGAACCACAAACGCAAGGTGTCGGAAGGATCGAGAAACAGCTGCGTCGGTTCCAGCCCGAGAATCTGCTGCGGCGCGGCCACGTACAACGCGATATCGCGTTCGCCGGGTTGCTCGTTGAGCAGTTCCTGCGCCAGTGACGCCGGGTCAGGAAAGGTGTGGCCGATCAGCAACCGGCCCCAACCGCAATGTACTGCGATCGGGTCGGCGGCGAGGGTGCTGCCATCTTCGGCCAACCGTGCCTGCAAGCGTTCATAGGACGGAGTCTGACCGCGAATCAGGCGCTGATTGATGGCCGTGGCATGGGGTTTCATCGATCAGATTCCTTGTTCACTGAGCCACAGGTTCAGGGCCGCCAGTTGCCACAGTTTCGAACCGCGCAACGGCGTCAGTTGGCCTTGCGGATCAGTCAGCAGTTTGTCGAGCATGGCCGGGTTGAACAGGCCGCGATCCTGACTCGGATCGAGCAGCAGTTCGCGCACCCAGTTCAGCGTGTCGCCTTGCAAATGCTTGAGGCCCGGCACCGGGAAGTAGCCTTTTTTACGGTCGATCACTTCACTCGGAATGACCCGGCGCGCGGCTTCTTTCAGCACCTGTTTGCCGCCATCCGGCAGCTTGAATTTGCCCGGTACACGGGCCGACAGTTCAACCAGTCGGTAGTCGAGAAACGGCGTACGCGCTTCCAGGCCCCAGGCCATGGTCATGTTGTCGACGCGTTTGACCGGGTCGTCGACCAGCATCACCGTGCTGTCCAGGCGCAGCGCTTTGTCCACGGCAGCGTCGGCGCCGGGCTGTGCGAAATGTTCCTTCACGAAGTCGCCGGCAGCGTCATTCGCGGTCAGCCATTTCGGTTGCACGGTGGCCGCGTAGTCGTCGTAACTGCGGTCGAAAAACGCGTTGCGATACGCCGCGTACGGGTCGGCAGCGCCGTCGACTTGCGGGTACCAGTGATAACCGGCGAACAACTCATCCGCGCCTTGGCCGCTCTGCACCACCTTGCAGTGCTTGGCTACTTCACGCGACAGCAGATAAAAGGCGATGCAGTCATGGCTGACCATCGGCTCGCTCATCGCGCGGAACGCGGCGGGCAATTGTTCGATGATTTCTTTTTCGTCGATGCGCAGCTGATGGTGCTGCGTGCCGTAGTGTTTGGCGATCAGATCGGAGTACTGGAACTCGTCACCGCGCTCACCGCCGGCATCCTGAAAACCGATGGAAAAGGTCGACAGATTCTCCACGCCGACTTCACGCAACAGACCGACGAGCATGCTCGAATCGACACCGCCGGACAGCAGCACGCCGACATCGACGGCGGCACGTTGACGAATCGCCACCGCTTCGCGAGTGCTGTCGAGGACGCGGTCGACCCAGTCTTCCAGCGTCAGATTTTTCTCGTCGTCGTGTGGGCCGTAAGGCAGCGTCCACCAGGTTTTCTGCTCGGTGGTGCCATCGGCTTCAACGCGCATCCAGCTCGCTGGCGGCAGTTTTTCGATGCCAGCCAGCAAGGTGCGCGGCGCAGGCACCACGGCGTGGAAATTCAGGTAGTGATTAAGCGCCACCGGATCGAGGATCGGGTTGATGTCGCCGCCCTTGAGCAGCGCCGGCAGGGCCGAGGCAAAACGCAAACGCTGACCGGTGCGCGACAGGTACAGCGGCTTCACGCCGAGACGGTCACGGGCGATAAATAGACGCTTGGCGTCGCGCTCCCAAATGGCAAAGGCGAACATGCCATTGAGTTTCGGCAGCAGCGCTTCGCCCCAGGCGTGGTAGCCCTTGAGCAGCACTTCGGTGTCGCCACCGGAATAGAAGGCATAACCCAGCGCTTCGAGCTCAGCGCGCAATTCCGGGAAGTTATAGATCGCGCCGTTGAAGGCCAGCGACAGGCCGAGTTGACTGTCGACCATCGGCTGCGCCGAACCGTCCGACAAGTCCATGATTTTCAGGCGACGATGGCCCAGGGCAATCGGCCCTTGAGCATGAAAGCCCCACGCGTCAGGGCCGCGAGGCGCCAGGTGATGGGTGATCCGCTCGATGGCTGCAAGGTCTGCAGGTTGTTGATCAAAACGTAACTCGCCAGCTAATCCGCACATAAAGTCCTTACCGGTTTTTCCGTTGGGGAGGGTGTTTCTTCAATGGCCGACATGGCCGGTACTCAGAAACTGACCCGTGCGAAATTCAGGAGTTTTAGATCGATGAGTTATAAGGACGGGCGGTGGTCCGGCGTTAGGTGACGCAAAAGCCTGTTTTGGAAAATGTGCGGTACATAGTTATCGCATCTATACAAAATCCATGTAGATACCGGCTGAACCCGACAGGATTTTGATTATTGGCTGCAATGACTGACGCGATAGGGTGGTTGTCCACCGATTGCAATCAGGAAGTTTGCGCATGACAGGACAAGGAAGTGCTGCCGGAACCGAGGATCGCCTGAGCGGTTTGCTGGAACTCACCGGGGATCTGGACAAGGCGCAAGTGCTGCACGAACGCCTGCCGCCATGGCTGCTGAAAGCGGACGCCGTCTGGCTTCACGAGGTGAAGGAAGCGCATCGCAACGCGCAGTTTTATGAGCGCGAGGTGAAAAAACTGCTGCGCAAGGTCGAAAGCCTGGAAGCATTTTGCGCGCGCCTTTTGACGCTCACGTTGAAGGAGCAGTTTTCGCTGGATCTGGATGTCAGCAATGATTCGCTGTGGATCACCCACGTCAAATATGAACTGAACACCAACAAGGTTCCGGCACTCTGGGTGGTCTACTCGCGCATAGAAAAGCGCAGCCTGCTGCAAGCGGCGATGCAGAATTTTTCGTCAGACCAGGCCGAGGGGAAGGATCTGGGCCACGAAAGCTCGGTTCGGCGGGGTGTCGAGGGAGTACCGGTGCCTGAACTGAGCGCGGCAGCCTTTGCCAAGTGTTGTCGAGCGCTGGATCTCGGGCAGCGCTATCAAACCTACCTGCAAGAGACCCTCAATTTGTGGGTGCCGGTGAGAGACGAATGGGTCAGCAACCCCGATGCGGAAAACATCTGCTGGCTGCATCTGTATGAGTTGCGCATCGACTCTCACTTCGCCTATCAGAAAAACGACATCAGTTTGCAAGCGCACCAGATGCTGCTCGAACTGACGTCCATGGGCACCGATCTCAGGGAAGCGACAGCGTGCGCACAGGGCATTTTCTATGATGGCAAACCTGTCACCTGGGAAAGTCTGGAGATCCTCGATACCTGCATCTGGGGTGCGCTGGTGTTGTCTGCCGGTCCTCGTGAACTCGCTAACGGCAAGTGCCTGGTGTACATGCCCGGCGATGCACATCGGCGGCTGTTCGAGTACCCGTCGATCGATGATTTCAGGGTTTATCTGGAACTCAAATTACAGGTCAAAGCCTACTCCCGACAGTTCGAACGTTACCTTGCGCAACCCGACCGGGTCGCATTCAGGCAGGCGTTTGCAAGCAACCGGAAACTCGAGCAAATCAAACGCAAACCCATCGATGCCGGGCTCTTTCAGTTCTTTTTCAACAGCTTTATTGGCCGGTTGCAAATTGATGCGCGGACGTTGGCGGTATCGACGGCCGATTTCGACGCCGATCAGCAACGCAAGCTCGAAGAGCGACGACTGGAAATAGCATTGGCGGTTGCCAACCTTGGCGGATTTTTCGTGCCGGTGTTGGGGCAGTTGATGATGGGTGTAGCGGTCGGCGAGCTGCTGGGCGAGGTCTATGAAGGCGTGCAGGACTGGCGCGAAGGCGACAAAACCGAAGCACTGGGGCATCTTTTTTCGGTGGTGGAAAACCTCGCGGCCATGGCGCTGTTTGCAGCGGGTGGCAAGGTCATACACTCGATCAGGGGCACGGCCATCACCGCACCCGAATTCTTTGAAGGGTTTGAGCCGGTGCAAAGCCGCGACGGGCATACGCGTTTATGGAAGGCCGATTTGCGGCCCTACCGTTTGCGGCAGGCACGAAGTGCAAAACTCAAGGAAATAAATCCCGCGAATCTGCGGGCCGAGGATGATCTGTACCTGAAAATGGACGAGTCGGCGTACCTCGCCCGGTTTGACAAGGCCCTGGACTCTTGGCGCATCGCGCATCCGGGAATCCCTTCGCGTTATCGCCCACCGGTGAAGTTCAATGGCCGAGGCTGGCAACATGTTCACGAGCATCCCGCTCAATGGCAGCATCTACCGTATGCCGTGCGCCGTCTCTACCCCGATACCGCATTGATTCCTGATGAACAACTGGAGCAGATCTGTGCGTTGACGGACACCTCGCTGGCGCACTTGCAACAACTGGCCGAACGTAATCAAGCGGTGTCAGCGCGCTTTGGCGACATGGCGCAACGTTATGCCCTCGACCAGAACATCCGCGACTTCATCTGGCACATGGAGCAACCGGGCGCGGCGAGTGCCGATGCTGCAATGTTGCAATTGCATGCCTTGCCCGATCTGCCGGGCTGGCCAGAAAAACGCTTCTTCAAAGTGTTCGACGAGGAAGATGAACTCGTTGCGCGCTACCCGGAGCCGCCGCTGCTCAATGAGGATGACCTGAGCATTCATGTGACCCAGGCGCAGCTCAAGGCCGGCGAGTTATTAAAGGTGACCGCTGCCGGAATCTACCCAAGTGAGCTGGAGTCGCTGCTGGGTGAACCGCTTGCCGGGCGAGCACCGGAACCGTTATTGGCGCGGCGCATGGCGCGGTTACTGAAAGAGGATTCGCAGTCGCTGTTCAAGCGTCTGTACCCGACCCACGACACTTTGAATACTCCCCGGCACACGGTGCTCAGGCAGCAATATCCCGACTTGCCGGTTGCGGTGCTCGATGAACTGCTCGCAGAGCTGAGCAGTGTTGATCGAGGCCATTTGCGCGAGACGCTGCGCATCCCGTTAACCCTCGCCCAGCGTGCGCGAAAGGCACAGACCGAGATCCTCATCGATCGGGCCATCAGCGGGCTGTTTTTACCCGCGCAATTCGATGATCGTACGCGCACGTTGGCCTTAGGCCTGCTCGGGCAGGAGCCTGGTTGGCCGCGCGAATTGCGGATCGAGGTCGTGCAAGACGATCTCAAGGGGGCCGTGCTCGATGCTGTCGGCGATCCCTCAGCGCTCAATCGTCGGCTGATTGTCAAAAACGGTAGTGGCTATCAAGCGCTGGATGCTGCTGGAGTGCCTTCCGGCGCACCACGGCGTGGCATGCACGTTTTTTACCGGACGCTGCTTCAGACGCTGTCACCTGCCGAACGCAGTGCGATGGGCATTGCCGGGACAACAATCGAGGACGCTGAGCGGTTGCAGATCAGTCTGTCGACAAGGGCGTTGGATCGAGCGAAATGCGCGCGAATTCTTGCCTGGGAGCCGGCGACGACAGTGCTTGAACAACCGCTGTGCATGGTTGCCGACGAGCCGGTGCGCGTTCCCGTCAACCATCCACCGCGTTTGCTGCGCAAACTCAAAAAACTCTATCCCTGGTTCACCGATGCACAGCTTGACAGCCGTCTCGCCGCGTTGGGTGCCACGCATTTTGAGCGCGCTATTGCGGTCAGACAGCTGCAACGCAAACTGGCCAAATTGCAGACGGAATTAAACGTCTGGAGCAACGATGAAGTGGCCATGGGCAAACTGCCGGGCTGGCTGGAAGAGTATCGGGCGGCACGGCAAACCGTGGCCTTGCGTCTGGAAAATTGCTGGCGCCATCAGACCTTTCTGCCTGGGGAGAACGGTACCCCGATGCCAGGTCTGAAACTTGACGGTATGCGCGTCGGCAGCTTGCCGGTGTTCAGTGGCGAGGTCGACTTCAGCCATGTTCAGCGGCTGTCATTGCAAAACATGCAGTTGGGCGATGACGTCGGGTATTTCCTCAAGGCGTTCAAAAAGCTCAACCGACTGGAACTGGATGGCAACCGCATCACGCGCCTGCCTGAAGTGCTCTCGCACATGCCGACGCTGCACCGTCTGAGTCTGCACAACAACGCCTTGAGCCTGAACGCTCAGACGGTGCAAAAACTCGCTCATATGGACAATCTGCGCGCGTTGGACCTGAGCGATAACCCGTTGGGCGACACGCCGGATGTCAGTCGGATGAAGGCGTTGATGGCGCTTGATCTGCGCAACACCCGAGCCAGGGATCTGCCTCATGGATTGCTCACTTTGCTGCGGCTTGAAAGCATGGATATGCGTGAGAACGATATCCAGAACTTGCCCGATGAACTCTTTGCTGCGCCGATCGCGCTGACCGAAAAAATCAATCTGCGGCTTAACCCGCTGTCCGTCCAAAGCCAGGCCAAACTGGCTGAGTACCGGGATCGCAGTGGCGTTGGCATGGGCTACCTGGAAGATGAAATCAGTCTGCTGAGTGATCAGCGCGTACGGGAGGTCTGGCTGGCGGCGGATACGGCGGAGGGCTATCTGGCACGCGCGGCGACCTGGCAGGCACTCAAGGACGATTGGCGCTCCAGCGACTTTTTCAAAGTGTTCTATCAATTGGTACACAGCAAAGACAACCGTCTGGTTCACCAGGAAATGGTGCGCCGGGTCTGGACAGTGCTGGAAGCCGCCGCGGCGGACGATGAGCTGCGTGGTCTGCTGTTTTCGCTGGCGGAAGGGGAGCCCAACTGCGTGGACGCGGCCGCGTTCACCTTCAGCGAAATGGAGGTCAGCGTGATGATCGACCAGGCTGTGCACGCCTCCGGAATGGCCGTACCGGATGATAAAACCCTGATCGATCTGGGGCGCGGCCTGTTTCGCCTGGATCGGCTGGATACGTTCGCGGACCGCTTCAGTGAACGGCACAACGTCGTAGACCGGCTGGGTGTGCGGCTCGCCTTTCGTCAAGGCTTGGCCGACTCGCTGGCGCTGCCCGGCCAACCGAAAAATATCCTGTACACGCAGGTCGGCGGTGTCAGCAGTGAGGATCTCGCCGAGGCGCTTGCGGATGTGACGACAGGGGAGATGTCCGCTGCGGTGCAAGGGTTTCTGGTTCGACAGCATTTTTGGCGTCAGCACCTGAAGAGAAAATTCGCCTCGGACTTTGCCACAATCACCCAACCCCTTCTGGCCAGAATGGAGGCGCTGGCGCCGGATGCTGCGACTTACCAACGTGATGTGCACGCCCTGCAAACCGACTACCGCGAGGCTCGTGAGGGGCAATTTGCGCGATTGACCGAGCGCGCACTGGAACAACAAGACGTGCGTTCCAGTGCGCTATGCCCGGTGCGTTAGCGGGTGCCGCGTATCAGGTTGCGCAAGGCAAAGCGATTCGGGTGACAGGCTTCGGCGACGCTGCGAGGTAGTGGCAGTGGCTCATTGTCGAGCCATGCCGCGAGCAGTTCACCCGACAGCGGTGCGGTGATCAAACCACGAGAACCGTGACCGCTGTTGACGTACAAGCCGTCTAGCCACGGACAGTCGATATCGGGAACCTGGCGGGCGTCTTTGCTGAGTGCGGTGTAGGCGGCGAGGAACGCTTCACGGTCGGCGAGGGGGCCGACGATCGGCAAATAGTCGGGGCTGGTGCAACGGAATGCGGCGCGGCCCTGAAGATTATCGACGGGTTGTTCATGGATGTGCAGGCGTGAAACGAGGTCGGCGGAGATTTCCTCGAGCATCGCCAGATTGCCTTCGTGTTCGGCGATGGTCGGGGTCAGGTCGTCGCTGTTGAAATCGAAGCTCGCACCGAGGGTGTGTTCGCCCAAACGTGCCGGTGCGACGTAGCCTTCGGCGCAGACCACGGTGGTCAGCGCTTGGCTTTCCGTGGTCTCGGCGAGGCGAGTGATCTGCCCGCGAATGCGTTTGAGCGGCAGCTCGGCACTTTGCGCAAAACGTTTGATCTCGGCGGCGCCGGCCAGCACCACGACCGGTGCGCTGGCCAGTAAGCGGTCACCGTCGAAGGCTTGCCACTGATCGTCGACTTTGCGCAGTTCCAATACATCGCGATGGCTGAGCAGTTCGATGCTCGGCTGCGCGGCTTGCGCCTGACACAGCGCCGGTGGATGCACCCAGCCGCCCTCGGGATAGTACAAACCGCCGTGATCCAGGCCGATGCCGGCGCGGTGTTGCGCTTCGGGCTGATCGAGCCATTGCAGTAAATCTTCGGGGAAGGCTGCGGCCAATTGTGCGTGGCGCTCGGCTTCCTTGGCATTGAACGCCAGTTGCAGCACGCCGCAATCGTCCCAATCGGTGCCGCGTTGCAGGGTTTCCAGCAAGCGACGGGTGTAGCCGAAACCGCTGACGATCAATTGCGATAACGCGGTGCCGTGGGCGGAGAGCTTCAGATACAGCACGCCCTGCGGATTGCCCGAGGCTTCTTGCGCCACGCCATCGTGGCGCTCCAGCAAGCTCACTTGCCAACCGCGCGCGGCGAGGCTGGAAGCGGTGGCGCAACCGGCCAGTCCGGCGCCGATTACCAGTGCACGACGTTCGCCTGCCACTGGGGCAGGGCGGGCGAACCACGGCTTTTCCGCGGCGGGTGGCGCAACGTCTGACGGCCAACCGAGGAACTCGCCACGCAGAATTTCCCACTTATGGCCAATGCCCGGCGTGCGTTTCATTTTGAAGCCGGCGGCGTTGAGCAAACGGCGCACCCAACCGGTACTGGTGAAGGTGCTGATGGTCGACCCGGGTGCCGCGAGTCGTGCCAATTCGACGAACAGTTCCGCCGTCCACATGTCGGGGTTTTTCGCCGGGGCGAAACCGTCGAGAAACCATGCATCGATCTGCGCATCGAGTTGCGGCAATTGCTCCAGTGCATCGCCGATCAACAGGGTAAGCGTCACGCGACCGTCGGCCAGGGTGATGCGCTGAAAGCCTTGATGGATGGCTACGTAATGCTTGAGTAACTGATCGGCCAGCGGTTTGAGTTCTGGCCACAAGGCCAATGCCCGTTGCAGATCGGCCGGGCTCAGCGGGTATTTTTCGACGCTGACAAAATGCAACCGCGCCCCGGCCACGGCGTGTTGTTCGAACAACTGCCAGGCGCAGAGAAAATTCAGCCCGGTGCCAAAACCGGTTTCGCCGATAACCAGGCGACCGCTTGCCGGCAGCGCAGCAAAACGCTCGGCCAGGCGGTTTTGTTCGAGGAACACATAACGGGTTTCATCCAGACCGGACTTGTCGGAAAAATACACGTCATCAAACACTCGCGAACGCGGGCGTCCCTGTTCATCCCAATCGAGTTGGGCGTGGGGCAATACGGGTTTCATGGCAGGCTCGGCAACGACAAGGCGGCCATTCTAGCCGATCAGGCGAGGGGTGCTTGATCCATGGCAAGGTCTGATCCAGGGGGCCAGGGAAAATGTCAAAAGATCGCAGCCTTCGGCAGCTCCTACAGGGTGGATTGCATTCCAGTGTAGGAGCTGCCGCAGGCTGCGATCTGTTCAGAGGTTGTCATCATCCGCTAGTCTTGCTGAACCCTGGAAGGAGCCGTCCAATGTTTGAATCCGCTGAAATCGGTCACGCCATCGACAAAGACACCTACGAGGCCGCCGTCCCGGCACTGCGTGAAGCGCTGCTGGAAGCCCAGTTCGAGTTGCAGCAACAGAAGCGTTTCCCGGTGATCATTTTGATCAACGGCATCGAAGGCGCGGGCAAGGGCGAGACGGTCAAGTTGCTCAACGAGTGGATGGATCCGCGCCTGATCGAGGTGCGCACTTTCGACCAACAGAGCGACGAAGAACTCTCGCGGCCACCGGCCTGGCGTTATTGGCGGATGCTCCCGGCCAAAGGGCGGATGGGGATTTTCTTCGGTAACTGGTACAGCCAGATGCTCCAGGGGCGGGTGCACGGTTTGTTCAAGGATCCACGCCTGGATCAAGCGATCGCTGGCGCCGAGCGTCTGGAAAAGATGCTCTGCGATGAAGGCGCGCTGATCTTCAAATTCTGGTTTCACCTGTCGAAGAAGCAGATGAAAGCGCGACTCAAAGCGTTGGCCGACGATCCGCTGCACAGCTGGCGCATCAGCCCGCTCGACTGGCAGCAATCGGAGACCTACGACAAATTCGTCAAATACGGCGAGCGCGTGCTGCGCCGCACCAGTCGCGATTACGCGCCGTGGCATGTGATCGAAGGCATGGATGCGAACTACCGCAGTCTGGCGGTCGGCAAGATTCTCCTTGAAGGTTTGCAAAGTGCGCTGAAACGCCCGGACGTGCATCCCCATGATGTCAGCGCTGCGCCGCTGGGCACGCCGGTTGATCATCTGAACCTGCTCGACAGCCTCGACCTGACCCAGCGTCTGGACAAGAAAGATTACGAAGAGCAACTGATCACCGAACAGGCGCGCCTGTCCTGGCTGATGCGCGACAAACGCATGCGTCGCCATGCACTGGTCGCGGTGTTCGAAGGCAACGATGCAGCGGGTAAGGGCGGGGCGATCCGTCGGGTGGCGGCGGCGCTCGATCCGCGCCAATACAACATCGTGCCGATTGCCGCGCCGACCGAAGAGGAGCGTGCGCAACCGTACCTTTGGCGTTTCTGGCGACATATTCCGGCGCGCGGCAAATTCACCGTGTTCGACCGTTCGTGGTACGGCCGAGTGCTGGTGGAGCGCATTGAAGGTTTCTGCACACCGGCGGACTGGCTGCGTGCGTATGGCGAGATCAATGACTTCGAGGAGCAACTGGCCGACGCCGGGGTGATCGTCGTCAAGTTCTGGCTGGCGATCGACAAGGACACGCAGATGGAGCGTTTCCAGGAGCGCGAAGAGATCCCGTTCAAGCGCTTCAAGATCACCGAGGACGACTGGCGCAACCGCGACAAGTGGGACGACTACCGCGCCGCCGTCGGCGATATGGTCGATCGCACCAGTTCCGAAATCGCGCCGTGGACGTTGGTTGAGGCCAATGACAAGCGCTGGGCGCGAGTGAAAGTGCTGCGCACGATCAACCGCGCGCTCGAAGACGCGTTCGAGAAATCCGACAAGCACGCGAAAAAGCACAAGGACTGAACCGATGGACACGCATACGCGGGGTGAATGATTGTCGCGGTCGGCAATGGGGTGGACTTATGCTCGGTTCACTCTCAACCGACAACAATAATGAGGTATGCCATGCGTGAAGTGGTGATCGTCGACAGCGTGCGGACTGGCCTGGCCAAATCCTTTCGCGGCAAGTTCAACCAGACCCGCCCCGATGACATGGCGGCGCACTGCGTCAACGCGCTGCTGACGCGCAATGACATCGACCCGGCCAGCGTCGAGGATTGCATCGTCGGCGCCGGCTCCAACGAGGGCGCGCAGGGCTACAACATCGGCCGCAACGTCGCGGTGCTCTCGCGTCTGGGCACCGGCACCGCCGGCATGACCCTCAACCGTTTCTGCTCGTCGGGCTTGCAAGCGATTGCGATTGCCGCCAACCAGATCGCCTCGGGTTGCAGCGACATCATCGTCGCCGGCGGCGTCGAGTCGATCAGCCTGACGATGAAAAGCGTCAACACCGATCACCTGATCAACCCGCTGCTCAAGCAACAGTCGCCGGGCATCTATTACACGATGGGCCAGACTGCCGAAGTGGTTGCGCGACGTTATGGCGTCAGCCGTGAAGCGCAGGATCGCTATTCGTTGCAAAGCCAGATCCGCACCGCGCAGGCGCAGGCGGCCGGGCTGTTCAACGATGAAATCGTGCCGATGTCGGTGAAGTATCGCGTTGAAGACAAGAACACTGGCGAAGTGCAAATTCTCGACGGCGTGGTTGATCGCGATGACTGCAACCGTCCGGACACCACCTATGAAAGCCTCGCCGGGTTGAAACCGGTGTTCGCTGAGGACGGTTCGGTGACGGCGGGCAACTCGTCGCAACTGTCGGATGGCGCGTCGATGACGCTGGTGATGAGTCTGGAAAAAGCCCTGGAATTGGGGCTGAAGCCGAAAGCGTTTTTCCGTGGGTTTACCGTGGCCGGTTGCGAGCCGGACGAGATGGGTATCGGCCCGGTGTTCTCGGTGCCGAAACTGCTCAAGGCGAAAGGTTTGCAGGTGGCGGACATTGATCTGTGGGAACTGAACGAGGCGTTCGCTTCGCAGTGCCTGTACAGCCGTGATCGGCTGGATATCGATAACGACAAGTACAACGTCAACGGTGGTTCGATTTCGATTGGCCACCCGTTCGGCATGACCGGGTCGCGGCAGGTCGGGCATCTGGTGCGGGAGTTGCAGCGGCGTAATTTGCGTTACGGGATTGTGACGATGTGCGTGGGCGGCGGGATGGGTGCGACGGGGTTGTTTGAAGCGGTGCGCTGAACCCTGAAAGATTTGTTGATTGATCGACCGCTATCGCGAGCAGGCTCACTCCTACAATTGGAATGCATTCCCCTGTAGGAGTGAGCCTGCTCGCGATGGCATCAACCGGATATCCGGTTGGAATCCAGCCCCTGCATCCGCGCAATATAAGCCTGGATTTCCTTCTCAATCTGCTCGGCACTCTCAAACGGCCCTTCAAGGGTGTTTTCCCGAGTGCTGAAATACAGTTCGCCATTGACCCGGCACACGCGGTCGCTGCGAAAGTGCGTGGCGGGGGCGTTGTCTTGGGCGCGCATGCCTAACATGATCGGTCTCCTTGGCTGAGGCGCTGGACGGGATCCAATCAGCTTATGCCTGAAGCACTTAACCCGCGCGGCCAGCCGATCAACGGCAGCGCGTCAATTTAATGCTGCGACCTGCACAGTTTCATTCACGTCCTGGCCCCAACTGTCCCTGTGTCGCGCCCGGCGGCACGCCTAGAATGAGCGCACTCGTCAGCAGGCTTTTGGGGTTCGCATGCACATTTCATCCGGTCGCTGGGTTTACGGCTTGTTCCTGGCGCTGCTGACCGCGTTTCTGTGGGGCATCCTGCCGATCAAACTCAAACAGGTGTTGCTGGTGATGGATCCGGTCACGGTGACCTGGTTTCGCTTGATGGTGTCCGGCAGCTGCCTGTTCATTTATCTGGCCGCGGTCAAACGCCTGCCGAGCCGCAAAGTGCTGGGGCCCAAGGGTGGCTGGCTGGTGCTGATGGCGGTGCTTGGCCTGGTCGGCAACTACGTGCTGTATCTGATGGGCCTCAACCTGCTCAGCCCCGGCACCGCGCAACTGGTGGTGCAGATGGGGCCGATCATGTTGCTGATCGCCAGTCTATTTGTGTTCAAGGAGCGTTTCAGCATTGGCCAGGGCATTGGGTTGTTGGTGCTGCTGGTCGGTTTTGTGCTGTTCTTTAATCAGCGTCTGGCTGAGTTGCTGACCTCACTGTCGGATTACACCGCTGGCGTGTTGTTGGTGCTGCTGGCGTCGACGGTCTGGACGTTTTACGCGCTGGGTCAAAAGCAATTGCTGACGGTGTGGAATTCGTTGCAGGTGATGATGGTGATTTACCTGTTCTGCGCGTTGTTGCTGACGCCGTGGGTACACCCGCTCGAAGCGCTGGAGTTGAGTCCGTTGCAGGGTTGGTTGCTGCTCGCGTGCTGCATGAACACGTTGATTGCCTATGGCGCGTTTGCCGAAGCGCTGGCGCACTGGGAGGCGTCGCGGGTCAGTGCGACGTTGGCGATTACACCGTTGGTGACGTTTGGCGCGGTGGCGATTGCGGCGGGGATCTGGCCGGAGTACGTGCATGCCGAGCAGATCAATGGGCTTGGGTATGGCGGGGCGGTGTTGGTGGTATTGGGCTCGGCGCTGGTGGCGTTGGGGCCTTCGTTGATTGCCGGGCTCAAGGCGCGGCGCATGCGTATGGCCTGAAGATCAAAAGATCGCAGCCTGCGGCAGCTCCTACAGAGAACGCATTCCAATGTAGGAGCTGCCGCAGGCTGCGATCTTTTGTTTTTAGCCCTTGGCCCCAGCCTCAATCATGTTTTCCGGCCGCACCCACGCATCAAACTCTTCATCGGTCAGATAGCCCAACGCCAACGCCGCCTCACGCAACGTCAGCCCCTCGCTGTAAGCCTTCTTGGCGATTTCCGCCGACTTGTCATAACCAATGTGCGGGTTCAACGCCGTCACCAGCATCAACCCACGCTCGAGATGCCGCGCCATGACTTCCGCATCCGGCTCCAGCCCGGCAATGCAGTGCTGCTGGAAGTTGCTGCAGCCGTCGCCGAGCAGGCGAATCGATTGCAGCAGATTGTGGATGATCACCGGTTTGTACACGTTCAACTGCAAGTGACCCTGACTGGCAGCAATGCCGATCGTCACGTCGTTGCCCAGCACCTGACACGCCAGCATCGACAGTGCCTCGCACTGCGTCGGGTTGACCTTGCCCGGCATGATTGAGCTGCCCGGTTCGTTCGCCGGTAGACGCACTTCGGCAAAACCGGCGCGTGGGCCGGAGCCGAGCAACCGTAGGTCGTTGGCGATTTTCATGAGCGCCACGGCGAGGGTTTTCAGTGCGCCGGAGAGACTGGTCAGCGGTTCGTGGCCGGCGAGGGCGGCGAACTTGTTTGGCGCGGTCACGAATGGCAGACCCGATAGCGCCGCCAGTTCGGCAGCAATCGCTTCACCAAAACCGTGCGGCGAGTTCAGCCCGGTGCCGACGGCGGTGCCGCCCTGTGCCAGTTCACACACCGCCGGCAGCGCGGCACGGATCGCCCGTTCGGCGTAATCCAGCTGCGCGATAAAACCGGACAATTCCTGACCGAAGGTGATCGGCGTTGCGTCCATCATGTGCGTGCGCCCGGTTTTCACCAGTTTCATGTGCCGCGCGGCGAGTTCGGCGAGACCTCCGGACAGCTCGGCAATCGCCGGCAGCAGTTGTTCCTGCACGGCTTGCGCGGTGGCGATGCTCATGGCGGTGGGGAAACAGTCGTTGGAGCTTTGCGAGCGGTTGACGTGATCGTTCGGGTGCACCGGCGTCTTGCCGCCGCGCGGATTGCCGGCCAGTTCGTTGGCGCGACCGGCGATCACCTCGTTGACGTTCATGTTGCTCTGGGTGCCGCTGCCGGTCTGCCAAACGACGAGCGGGAACTGGTCGTCATGCTGGCCGTCGAGGACTTCGTCGGCGGCCTGTTCGATCAGGCGGGCGATGTCGGCGGGCAGGTCGCCGTTGCGGTCGTTGACCCGTGCCGCGGCTTTCTTGATCAGGGCCAGGGCGTGCAGTACCGGCAGCGGCATGCGTTCCTGACCGATGGCGAAGTTGATCAGCGAGCGTTGCGTCTGAGCCCCCCAGTAAGCATCGTCCGGGACGTCGATCTGGCCCAGGCTGTCGGTTTCGATACGGCTCATCGTGCACACTCCTGTTGGTCTGTTTGCGCAGTTTAGGCCGGGTTCGGCCCGGGTGGTTCCATCGAATCGATTGTTGACCGGTAAAACCCCGCCAATCAAGCGCGGCAAGGCTTGGGGGGTTGAGCCGCAGCGATTTTTAGGCGCAGAATGGTCGCCCTTGGGGTTTTACCTCGCTTTGCTTAAAAGGAAACTCGATGACTCGTCTTCGTGCCATCTGTACCGCGGTTGCACTGGTTTGCGCCAGCGGCCAGGTGCTTGCCGATACCGCCAGCCACAACGCCAGTGCCGAAGCTTTCCTGACCCTGGCACACGCTGACAAACTGGGCACTCCGGTGTACATGCAAGTGCAGCAAATGTTCGCTCAGCGCTTTGAGCAGACCAAAGCCCCTGAAGCTAAAAAAGCCGTGCTGGAAACCTATCAGGCCAAGGCCAACGCCGCGCTGGATCAGGCCATTGGCTGGAACAAGCTGAAGCCGGACATGGTCAAGCTGTACACCACCAACTTCAGCGAATCCGAGCTGAAAGACCTGGTCGCGTTCTACCAGTCGCCACTGGGTAAAAAAGTCCTGGAAAAAATGCCGCAGCTGACTCAGCAATCGGCCCAGATGACCCAGGCCAAGCTGGAAAGCGCGGTACCGGTAGTCAACAAGCTGCTGGAAGACATGACCAACGAGCTGGCCCCGAAAGGCGCTGCTCCGGCCAAGAAAAAGCCGTAAGCGGAGTTCGTGATGAGCATGCAACAACGCATCGAATCTACGCTGGGCCTGTTACAGCCTGAGCATCTGCAAGTGCTGGATGAAAGCCACATGCACAGTCGCGGGTTGCAGACCCACTTCAAGGCAGTGGTGGTCAGCGCGCAGTTCGAAGGCCTGAACCGGGTCAAGCGCCACCAGAAAGTCTACGGCACGCTCGGCGAGCTGATGGGCGAGTTCCATGCGTTGGCGCTGCACACCTACACCCCGCAGGAATGGGCAGAGACCGGCGCCGCCCCGGCGTCGCCGACCTGTGCCGGCGGAAGCAAACACTGATTTTGGATGTGGCGGGATTTTTGTGGCGAGGGGATTTATCCCCGATGGGTTGCGAAGCAGCCCCAAACCCTGAGAATGCGGTCTTTCAGGTCTATCGAGTTCTATGGTTTCAGGGCCGCTTCGCAGCCCAGCGGGGATAAATCCCCTCGCCACAGGTTTTGTGTTGTCACAGAAAGCCCAGTACATCCAAAACACATCGTGTTTTTGCTAGAATCCGCAACGCGCCGCTCACCCGGCGCGTTTTTTTTTGAATCCGGTTCACCCTTTGCGAGGGTAGCCACCTGGAGAAATACCCATGACACAACCGATTGTCGTGGCGGCACTGTATAAGTTCGTCACCCTCGAAGATTACGTCAACCTGCGCGAGCCACTGCTGCAAGCGATGGTCGACAACCAGATCAAAGGCACCCTGCTGATCGCCGAAGAAGGCATCAATGGCACGGTGTCCGGCACTCGCGAAGGCATCGACGGCCTGCTCGCCTGGCTCAAGAACGACCCACGCATGATCGACATCGATCACAAAGAGTCGTACTGCGACGAGCAGCCGTTCTATCGCACCAAAGTCAAACTGAAGAAAGAAATCGTCACCCTCGGTGTCGAAGGCGTCGACCCGAACAAAAAGGTCGGCACTTACGTTGATCCGCAAGACTGGAACGCGTTGATCAGCGACCCGGAAGTGCTGTTGATCGATACGCGCAACGATTACGAAGTGTCGATCGGCACCTTCGAAGGCGCCATTGATCCGAAAACCACCAGTTTTCGCGAATTCCCTGACTACATCAAAGAACACTTCAACCCGGCCGTGCACAAGAAAGTCGCGATGTTCTGCACCGGCGGTATTCGCTGCGAGAAAGCCTCGAGCTACATGCTCAGCGAGGGCTACGAAGAGGTTTACCACCTCAAGGGCGGCATTCTGAAGTACCTCGAAGAGGTGCCGCAGGAAGAAACCAAGTGGCAGGGTGACTGCTTCGTGTTCGACAACCGCGTGACCGTGCGTCACGACCTCAGCGAAGGCGACTACGATCAATGTCATGCCTGCCGCACACCGGTCAGCGTTGAAGATCGCGCCAGCGAGCATTACGTCGCCGGCATCAGTTGCCCGCATTGCTGGGACAAGCTGAGCGAGAAGACCCGCCGCAGCGCCATCGACCGGCAGAAGCAGATCGAACTGGCCAAGGCGCGCAACCAGCCGCACCCGATCGGCTACAACTATAAGCAAGCATCCACCGAGGCTTAATCATGTCTGCACGCCTGCTCTATGTGATGGATCCGATGTGTTCGTGGTGCTGGGGTTTCGCTCCGGTGGCCAAGGCATTGGTGGAGCAGGCGCAGGCAGCCGGGGTCGAGCTGCATCTGGTGGTCGGCGGTTTGCGCACCGGCAGTGGCTCGGCGCTGGAGCCGACCACGCGGCGCTACATTCTTGAACACTGGCAAGCGGTCACCGAGGCTACTGGCCAGCCGTTCAAGTTCGACGGCGCGTTGCCCGACGGTTTTGTCTACGACACCGAGCCTGCCTGCCGTGCGATCGTCACCGCGCGCAGCTTGGCGCCGGATTGCGCGTGGACACTGGTCGGACTGATCCAGCACGCCTTCTACGCTGAAGGTCGTGATGTCACCCAAGCCAGCGTGCTGGTGGAACTGGCCGAGCAGGCCGGCGTGCCGCGTATCGAATTTGCTGCATTGTTCGACCGTGCCGATCAGCACGAAGCCACGTTGGCTGATTTCAATTGGGTGCAGGATCTCGGCATCGCCGGGTTCCCGACCTTGCTCGCCGAGCGTAACGGTCAACTGGCGCTACTGACCAATGGCTATCAACCGCTCAGCGAACTGTCGCCGTTGCTCGGCCGCTGGCTGGAGCGCGCTGCCTGTGCATGATCCGGCCGATGACACGCCAGCCGTAAAGCGTGTCGACCGGCTGAGCTGGGCAGAAGTCCGGCGATTGGCTCTCACACACAAAAAATCCCTGTGGATCGCTAACGGCGTGGCTGTTCTGGCGACGCTGTGCAGCGTGCCGATTCCTCTGCTGCTGCCGTTGCTGGTCGATGAAGTCTTGCTCGGCCACGGCGATGCGGCACTGAAAGTCATGAACCACGTGTTGCCCAGCATGTGGCAGCAAGCGGCGGGTTACATCGGCCTGATGCTGGTGGTGACGCTGACGCTGCGTTGCAGCTCGCTGTGTTTTGGCGTGTTGCAGTCGCGATTGTTTGCGCGACTGGCCAAGGACATCGTTTACCGCATCCGCGTGCGCCTGATCGAACGGCTCAAGCGGATTTCCCTCGGCGAATACGAAAGTCTCGGCAGCGGCACGGTGACCACGCATCTGGTCACCGATCTCGATACCCTCGACAAATTCGTCGGCGAAACCCTCAGCCGTTTTCTCGTAGCGATGCTGACCCTGGTCGGCACCGCGAGTATCCTCATGTGGATGCACTGGAAGCTGGCGCTGCTGATTTTGCTGTTCAACCCGCTGGTGATTTACGGCACGGTGCAGTTGGGCAAACGCGTCAAACACCTGAAGAAACTCGAGAACGACAGCACCGCGCGCTTCACTCAGGCGCTGAGTGAAACCCTCGATGCGATTCAGGAAATTCGCGCCGGCAACCGGCAGGGGTTTTTCCTCGGCAGGCTCGGCCTGCGCGCGCAGGAAGTGCGCAATTACGCGGTCAACTCGCAGTGGAAAACCGACGCTTCCAACCGCGCTAGCGGCTTGTTGTTTCAGTTCGGTATCGATATTTTCCGTGCGGCGGCGATGCTCACCGTGCTGTTTTCCGACCTGTCGATCGGCCAGATGCTCGCGGTGTTCAGTTACCTGTGGTTCATGATCGGCCCGGTCGAACAACTGCTCAACCTGCAATACGCCTATTACGCGGCGGGTGGCGCGCTGACGCGCATCAACGAGCTGCTGGCGCGGGCCGACGAGCCGCAATATCCCGGCGGCGTCGATCCGTTCAAGGGCCGCGACACCGTGGGTATTCAGGTGCAAGGGTTGAGCTTCGGTTACGGCGATGAACTGGTGCTCGATCAGCTCGATCTGTCGATTGCCCCCGGTGAGAAAGTCGCGATTGTCGGTGCCAGTGGCGGCGGCAAAAGTACTCTCGTGCAATTGCTGCTGGGGTTGTACACGCCGCTGTCCGGCACCATTCGTTTCGGCGGTTCGACCCAGCAGGAAATCGGCCTCGACACCGTTCGCGAGAACGTCGCGGTGGTGTTGCAACACCCGGCGCTGTTCAACGACACCGTGCGCGCCAACCTGACCATGGGTCGCACGCGCGACGACGAAGCCTGTTGGCAGGCGCTGGAAATCGCCCAGCTCGAAGCAACCATCCGCGCCTTGCCGGATGGCCTCGACAGCATCGTCGGCCGCTCCGGCGTGCGCCTCTCCGGTGGTCAGCGCCAACGTTTGGCGATTGCGCGGATGATCCTCGCCGAGCCAAAAGTGGTGATCCTCGACGAAGCCACCTCGGCCCTCGATGCCGCCACCGAATACAACCTGCATCAGGCCATGGCGCGCTTTCTCAACGGTCGCACCACGCTGATCATTGCCCACCGTTTGTCAGCGGTGAAGCAGGCCGATCGCGTGTTGGTGTTCGACGGCGGGCAAGTGGCTGAAGACGGCGATCATCAACAACTGATCGCCGATGGTGGTTTGTACGCCAAGCTCTATGGCCATTTGCAACGCCACTGAGTGCTCACTTCCAGAGCACGTTCATCGCGTCCGGGCTGCCGTCATAACCGAACTGTTTCATCACCACCGCGCAGGAATCGCACGGCGCCATGGTCGTGGCGATGGTGATCGACTCTATTTCCTTGGGGTCGGGGTACTTGCCACGAATCACCCGAATCAGTTTGCTCTCGGTGTCCAGCGACGTCGGGCGTGCCGTGAGGGCTGGCGAATAGGTTTCGATATTATCGATGGTGTGCGGAATGGCGCGGATCTTCCCCGAGTCGGAGACGCTGAGTGAGGTTGCTTTGAAACTGCTGTCGTGGTCGACATTGACGTAAGTGGTTTCACCCACAGTCACCTGTGACGAGTGTTGATTACGCGCAAACAGCGGTAAAAATCCGGTATCGCCCTGCTGTCCGGAGACGCTGACATAGACTTCGCGTTTCCCGGTTTTGTCGATAATTTCAGCGAAGGCAATGTTTCTCGGGCTGTGCAGTTTTTTACCGGTTCGCGCGCTGATGAGTTTCTGCAGCTGCTGCATGGTGTCGTCGATCTTCAGCGCTTTCGCCCCGGCGGCCGTCAAGTCTACGGTGATCACGGTTTTTTCGAACAGTGCGTTGAACACCCGCGCGGTGGTGTCTCGAGTGGCGTCTGGCGCTGAGCGCGATAACGACCAAGTCGCGGCGCCGTCAGTGGAGCGCCGGACAATCATTCGCGTGGAATGGTCGAACAGAATCGCTTCTGCGGGGCTGGTGTCGACTTTGAGCCATTGCAGCGTGTCGGGCGGATGCGCATGCCCACCCATCGGAATCGCGATTTCATCCATGGCTTTCATCGCTCGCTCTACCGCTGTCGGGCCGTAGATCCGTGCAATGTTGTTGGCATTCAACGAGCCGGTGTAGACCGTCATCAACTCCTGACGCAGTGGATCCGGCAGCGTTGCAGCCTGCTTGAACAGCAGCGGGTCTCTGAGACTTTTGCCGTTGGCAAGTTCTGCAACATAAAAGTTTCCCGCGTTCAGACGCAAGAACACGTAACGCCTGGAGTCATCCATGGCTTGAGCGATTGTCGCGCCGACCTGAAAGGTGTCGCCCAGCGAACCGGCAGGCCTCGGCAGGCTGACGCTGACCCGGCCATAGATGCCTTTTTGAAATTCCATGAAAGCACTCAATTCGGTGAACCGCGCGATGTCGGCCACGCGCATCGGGCTGTGTCCGGCAGCCGGGGTGTAAATACTGTCACCCAACCAGGTCGCCCAGCCTTTGCGTTCATCAAAACTGCCGAGCGCTGGCACCGGCGCCGGGTCGCGGGTGACGTAGCGGGTCTGGCAGAGTTGATTGCCGGGTGCGCGGCGTTGCCGGCAGGGCAGCGTTTTCAATCGCTGACTGTCGTCGATCAAGTCAGCGCGGCGCAGAACATCGCCCTCCAGACGATAAGCCACGTCGTCGATCAGTAAGGTTGTCCGGCCATCGACTTCGAGCATTTCGCGAATCTGCGCTTCTGCAGGGACTTCCACCAAGACATGGCCATCGGCACTCCCCGCCGAGTTGAAAGTGGAGCGTCCCGGCGCCAGATCAGGCGAGCTCATCAGCAGACGAGGGCCGTAGGGCTTGAGCGAGAGCGGATCGATCAGACAATAGCGGCTGTCCTTGGCCGCGTTGATTTTGCGCACCGGCACATCGTCGACACCCTTGAACGATGCCAGTTCATCGCCCTGCACCAGCGGCTTCCAGCGTCCGGGGTCGGTAATTTGCGTGAATCCCTTGACCAGATCGTAATGCGCCGTCGCCCCCATCAGCGTGCGAACCCCGCTCAGGCTCAAGCGCCCGGCCCGATAGAGTCCGCGCCCCGTCAGCAACAGGGATTGACGTGACAGCTTGAAGCCGGCGGCGGCGATCGCGAAAGGATTGAGGTTCTCCAGCGTTGCCTTGATGAGCTTGCCCGACACCTTGCTGAACGCGGGCAGCGTTGAACGAATACCGATACGGCCGGCAGTCGCAACCAACCTGATCGAGCCTGCTGCAAACTTTCCCAGCGGCACGGCAAACGAAACCACATCTATAAACAGGCCGAGCACGCCCAGCAGACGAGTGCCGAAATCGTCGGATTTAAGGTCATCGAGGCTGCCCCAGAACGGCAGCAAAGGTTTGATCGCCTGTAACCAGTGCGGTCTGGCCTGATCGCGGTCGAACACCGTTTCGCCCCACGCGGTCGAGCGCAGTTCGTCGATGTCGTAATAGAACAACTCTTCGGCGACGAGGGTGGCGATCTGCTGAGTGCGAGCGGCGCGCAGTGTCAGGCCGTCGTTAACCCACGGTGTGGGCGCAGTCAGTGAGCCCAACGCAGCGATAAACGCGCGGCACGTGGCGCCAGGCAGTGGCACGGTCCCTTGCTGGTAAGCCTCCCAATCGAGGGGTAAATGCCTGTTGATCGGAGCGCTGAGCGGTTGCACGTCTTTAAAGATCAGGACGTTTTTGCTGGCGGGCCCGAGGTGTTCGGCGCTGATGTCGCTTCTGCGGCGGATGATGCCGGCGCGTGGCAGGCATTCATAGAAGCGCGAATCGCCGCGCTGCGGTTTTGCTTCCAGCAAAAATCCCATCCGCGCGAGCCTTGAAGGCGCGGTGGTTTCGCCGAGGGCGAGCACTGCCATCTCATCAGTGATCTGCCTGAGTGAATGAATGCGCACTTCCTGCTGTGTCAGTGCCTGACGATCATCCCACGGCAGCGATACCAGCAACGTCCTGATCAGCCAGGCGTAAGCGTTTTGACTGTCACGCAAATAGCCTTGGAAATGCTCGTTGAACAGCGATTCGATGTCCGGCAGCAACTCGCCATGAAAACGCGGCAATCCGAGCGTCTGAAAGCCGTCCCAGCCGTCGTCCGTCTGAACCTGGCGATCGCCGCTCAGAACGATCCAGTTTGTGCGGGGGATGCCATCGAGGATGACCGACCATTTCTGGCTATTGTTGAACCCGCCTCCGGCGTAGACCTCGGCAAATTCATAGGTGTCGGGTTTAAAGTCGGGCAGGTCGATGATTGCGCGCTTGCTTCTGCCCGTGACGGCTTTTGTGAGCCGCAGACCTTCGGGCATTTTGTTGGGAAAAAAACCTCGGTCAATGACCGCCCTTGCAATGTCCAGTCTGTGTTCAGGTTGCGCGCCGAGTTGGCGGATGGCCTGATTCATTTCCAGGGTCGAGCTGTCCAGCGTCGACAGCGCTTCGCTGATCGAGACCGGATAGACATTGCCCGTGGCCGCGGCCCAGCGTTGCGCCGGTTCGAGGCGGGTCAAGGCAATCAGCTGCAACATCTGGTCTGAAGCGTTTTCACTCTGGCGCAGCGGCAAGTCAATCAGTTGCTGGAAGGCCAACCGCTGCAGCAGCCCCGGTTCAAGCGCTTGAGCAAGGTTGACGCCGTGGGCGAAGTTGACCCAGGTCATCGAGCTGGCATAGGGCAGGTCGGGTGGAATGTCCGGCACCGCAAAGTCGCTGGCGTATTTCGACAGCAGCAGGTGACCGAGCATCACTTCCTCGAGGGTGTCCGTGTCTGTTTCAGCGATCATCCCGCACGCTGACAGGTGCTTTTCGAAGTCGCGGCGTATCGCCTGATAGCTCTTGCCCCAATGCTCAGGCGTGTCCAGGCGAAAGCCGAACAGGCTGTCGGCCGGGTCGTCAAAGGAATCGCAATACCACAGGCGCAAGGCTTCGGCGACCAGGTGGGCAGCGATCTCTGTCGGTGGCTGTTCGTCAAGGGTTGCGCCATACCAGTCGAGTGACTGCGTCAGACGCGCGGCCAGCGCCTGTGCCTTGGAGCCATTCAGCAAACGATCGAGGCTGCTCATCGGGCTGGCGCGCACTTGCTCGACCGTTGCACCGGGCAACGCTTGCGCGGCCAGGCTGGCGATGGCGCTGGTTTGACCCTGTGCGAGCAGTTTGCTGACCGCATCCAGCACACGCGCGTGATCATCCGCTGTGAACAAACGGCCGATATCGACGCAGGTGCCCAACCGCAGATGATGGATGGCACGGGCCTCCTCAAGGAAAGCGATCAACGCATCCAGTGCGCCGGCGTCATCCAGCAATGCCGGTGGCACATCGTAAAACTTCAGCGCAACGCTGATCGGTAACAGGGGGTCACTGCACAGGTATCCGCCGATAGTTCTGGCAGCCCGTTCAACGGGGCGCAACAGATTGACCAGTTGTGGAAATTCTTCCGGTACGAGGCGGGCAGGGCTGCCATCCAGGTAATAGCTTGTGTAGGTCACCCGGTCCGCTGCGATGGAGACTTCCAGGTAGTCGGGCGCCAGATCCCGTTGAGTCAGGGCGGCCACGTAGACCGGGTTGTTCAGCACAGGCGCCAGTGCCGCCAGTGCGTCTGCGTGGGCACGTTGCAGTGGCGATTGCGCAACAGGCTCGTAGACGTAATTCGACAGCGGGCTGGCGGTCGTTTTGGCATCGCTTAAACGCGCAAGCAGCGCATCGTATTCGGCAAGCACGGCCTGATGTTGTTGCAAGGGTGTGGCAGGTGAACGCGGCATATTCGCAAAGGCCTTCGAAAATTAACGGAAGGCATCAGTTTCGTAGCGTCAGTGCTTTTCGTGGCGGTACATATTTATATGGCGCCTATGCCGCTTGCCGGGAGCGCAAACGCCTCCTAGTCTTGGTGGGTGGTCTGATCGGAAGGGATGATCAGGCAGTGCCATACAAGGGATCCCATGAAGCAAAAGCGGACGCTCGGAACGCCACGTTTGTTGGGCATCGTCTGGCCTTTCATTGCCGTCGTGTTGTTTCAGGCGTTATTGGGCGGTGTGAGTCTTTATGTCCTGTCGGCCGTGCGTGGTTACGTGGCGGGCGAGAGCCTGTGGTCGAAAGGTCAGAAAGACGCCATTTATTACCTCAACCTGTACGCCGACAGTCGTGACGAGGCGATCTTCCTCAAGTATCAGGACGCCATTGCCGTGCCGCAGGGCGGTCATCAATTGCGCGTGGCCCTGGATCGTCAGCCGCCGGATCTGGAATCGGCGCGTGAAGGCATTCTCAAGGGTGGCAACCACCCGGATGACGTCTCCAGCCTGATCTGGCTGTACCTCAATTTTCGTCATTTCAGTTATCTGGAAAGGGCGATCGACCGCTGGACGGTGGGCGATGCCTATCTGGTGGAGCTGGATAACGTGGCTCGCGAGATGCACCACAGCATTACCGAGAACACCGCGTCCGATGCTGATGTTCGCCTCTGGAAAGCGCAGATTTTTGATATCAACGACGGCGTGACGCCGGCGGCCAAAGCGTTCAGTGATGCTTTGGGTGAAGGCTCGCGGGTGATTCTGCGGCTGTTGCTGTTTACCAATCTCGCCACCGCGCTGGGGTTGATCGTGCTGGCGCTGTTGCGCACACGCAAGTTGCTCAAACAACGCCACGCGTTTGCCGAAGCCCTGCAACTGGAAAAAGATCGTGCGCATGTCACGCTGCATTCGATTGGCGACGGCGTGATCACAACGGATGTCGACGGCGCTATCGACTATATGAACCCGGCTGCCGAGGCCCTGACCCACTGGAAAGCCGAGCAGGCTGCCGGCTTGCCGTTGGCGGCATTGTTCAATTTGCTCGATGACAACGCGCAGGCCGAAGGGCTGACGCTGATTGAACACATTCTCAGCGGCCAACTCAGTGGTGGCAGCGAACACTCCAAACTGATTCAGCGACTCGACGGCAGCACGGTGTCGGTGACGCTGGTCGGCGCACCGATCCGTAATGCCGGCAAAGTCAGCGGTACGGTGCTGGTGTTGCACGACATGACCCAGGAGCGGCAATACATCGCCAATCTGTCGTGGCAGGCGACCCACGATGCGCTGACCGGGCTGGCCAACCGTCGCGAGTTCGAATATCGCCTGGAGCAAGCCCTGCACAATCTCTCGCGGCAGGGCGGGCGACATGCGCTGATGTTCCTCGATCTTGACCAGTTCAAACTGGTCAACGACACCTGCGGTCACGCGGCGGGCGATGAGTTGTTGCGGCATATCTGCGCGTTGCTGCAATCAGGCCTGCGCGAGGGCGACACTCTGGCGCGGCTGGGTGGGGATGAGTTCGGCATCCTGCTGGAGAACTGCGCGCTGGACGCGGCGGAGAAGATCGCCGACAGCCTGCGCCAGACCGTGCAGAACCTGCATTTCGTGTGGAAGGGCCGGCCATTTCTGACCACCGTCAGTATCGGCCTGGTGCATGTCGGTCAGACGCCGACCACCCTCGAAGCGTCGCTGCGCGCAGCCGACATGGCCTGCTACATGGCCAAGGAAAAGGGCCGCAATCGCGTGCAGGTCTATCACGCCGACGATTCCGAGCTGTCCCTGCGCTTCGGCGAGATGGCCTGGGTGCAACGCTTGCACATGGCGCTGGAGGAAAATCGCTTCTGCCTGTATGCCCAGGAAATTGCGCCACTGGGTGCTGCGCAAGACGGTCGCGCGCACATCGAAATTTTGCTGCGCCTGCATGATGAGTCCGGCCGGATGATTCTTCCGGACAGTTTCATTCCGGCCGCTGAACGTTATGGATTGATGAGTCAGTTAGATCGTTGGGTTGTGCAAAACGTATTTAAGATTATTGCTCAATGTATTGCAGAAGAACATGAAGGACCGTTGGCGATGTGTGCGATTAATCTGTCAGGCATTACTATAGGAGATGACGCGTTTTTGCACTTCCTGAGGGAACAGTTTGTTAACTATGCCATCCCGCCTGAAATGATTTGTTTTGAAATTACAGAAACCAGTGCTATTTCAAATTTAGGCAGTGCAATACGTTTTATTAATGAACTCAAAGGCTTAGGTTGTTACTTTTCGCTGGATGACTTTTGTGCCGGAATGTCTTCATTCGCTTACTTGAAACATTTACCTGTAGACTTCCTGAAGATCGACGGGAGTTTCGTAAAGGATATGCTGGACGACCCGATTAACCGCGCAATGGTCGAAGTGATCAATCACATCGGGCATGTCATGGGTAAGCAGACAATTGCCGAATTTGTTGAAACAACCCAGATCGAACAAGCCTTGCTTGAGATCGGAGTTGATTACGCTCAGGGTTACGTTATTGAGCGTCCGCAGTTGTTTACCTGTGACAGTTTGCAAAGTCGGCCCGCCAGACCGCAGCCGCTGTTATTCAAAGCGCCTGGCACGTTCCGTTGAAATCTCTTGCCGATCCTTATAATCACAAATCAAAAGGAGCCGAACAGTGATCGACACATTCAACCGAACCGGACCACTCATGGAAGCTGCAAGTTATCCTGCCTGGGCACAACAGCTCATTGAGGATTGCAGCGAGAGCAAGCGCCGGGTTGTCGAACATGAGTTGTATCTGCGCATGCGTGATAACAAGCTCAGCGCAAAAACCATGCGTCAGTACCTTGTCGGGGGCTGGCCGGTAGTTGAGCAGTTCGCGTTGTACATGGCGCAGAACCTGACCAAAACCAAGTTCGCCCGCCACCCGGGTGAAGACATGGCGCGGCGTTGGTTGATGCGCAATATCCGCGTCGAACTCAACCACGCCGATTATTGGGTGCACTGGAGTCGCGCGCACGGTGTCAGTCTCGAAGACCTGCAAGCACAGCAAGTACCGCCGGAACTGCATGCCTTGAGTCATTGGTGCTGGCACACCAGTTCCGCCGATTCGCTGATCGTGGCCATTGCCGCCACTAACTATGCAATTGAAGGCGCAACGGGTGAGTGGTCGGCGGTGGTGTGCTCCACGGGCGTTTACGCCGCCGCGTTCCCCGAAGAGGATCGCAAGCGCGCGATGAAGTGGCTGAAGATGCATGCGCAGTACGATGATGCGCATCCATGGGAAGCGCTGGAGATCATCTGCACGCTGGCGGGGATGAACCCAAGCAAGGCCTTGCAGACCGAGCTGCGTCAGGCGGTGTGCAAGAGCTACGACTATATGTACCTGTTCCTCGAGCGGTGCATGCAACTGGAAACGTCCGAGCGATTGCTGGTAAGCCGTGAGCGCAGGGCGGTAGTTACGCAATAAAAAAATGTGGGAGCGGGCTTGCTCGCGAAAGCGGTGTGTCAGTCAACTGATTTGCTGACTGACACTATGCCTTCGCGAGCAAGCCCGCTCCCACAGTTGTTTTGTGGTGTATGGGAGGGCTTAGCCCGCCATCGCCAAGCGGTTACGACCTTCGCGCTTGGCCACATACAGCGCACTGTCCGCGCGGCGCAACAGGCTCTCCGCCGATTCCCCCGGCAGCAGCGTCGAACAACCCAGACTCACCGTCAACTCGATCAACTGGCCATCGGCGTAATACTCGGCAGCCTGCGCCGCATAACGCAGTCGCTCGCCAACCATCGCCGCCGCCTCGCGGCTGGTGTTGGACAGCAGAATCAAAAACTCTTCGCCGCCATAACGAAAGACCATGTCGACGTTGCGCAGCTGACCCTTGATCGACGCCGCCACGGCTTTGAGCACGTCATCACCGGCGCTGTGCCCGTGGCTGTCGTTGACGCGTTTGAAGTGGTCGATATCCAGCATCAACACCGACAACGGCTGGCTGTGCCGGCGCGACATGTCGATCTCGCGTTGCAGGGTTTGCTCCATGGCGATGCGATTGCCGGCGCCGGTCAGCGGATCACGCAGAGCACTTTGCGTCGCGGCGCGGTAAAGCAGGGCGTTGCGCATCGGGTACAGCAGCGACGACAGCAGTGATTCGAGGTTGCCCTGATCCTGTTCGTTGAAACGCTGATTGCGGCGGAACACCAGTTCGCCCATGTGCTCGCCTTCGTGGCTCAAGCTGTAGCTGACCGAATGGTGACCGCGAGCGCCGAACTCCAGGCGCAGGTCGCTGCCCTGATGCACGTAGCTCAAGGCGTCCAGCGGCACGAGGCGTTGAACCTCACGGAAAAACAGCCCGAGGATACGTTGCGGTTCAAGACTGGTTTGCAGTTGCAGGCTCAGTTGCTGGCGCAGCTGCGCAAGACTGGTCGGTCGCTCCAGCAAGGGAGGCAGTTGACCGAAGCCCAGGCGTTGCAATTTGGCGCTGTCGAAGTCAATTGCATTGGTCTGGGAGGGTGATTTCATATGGCGTGAACCCTTAGCAGTAAGTCTGTCTTACAGGCTGGGTGAGAGCGGCTATGGGCTGCGCGTCATACTGATCCATCAGTCCCGTAGGACGTTTGGCGTAAGTTTAGTCTGCCTGATGACGATTAGTAAGCTATCGAAATCGGCCTCGCCCCATTGCCTTCACGCGGCTTGCTTTGAGGAAAATTAGAGCGAAAGTCGTGCCATTCGGTTCATATTTGTTAAAACCGTTTTTATTCAATGGCTTGCGAGCTTGCGGGGAAAATTCGCGCTGGATAATTGACTAAATTGTGACGGTCGCGAGCGGCAAATGTTGGCCGCGACGGGAATCCGCCGCGGCAACAAAGCCGACGTATGGCACTACTGAGCGTTGAAAGCCTGGCCGTTGATGCCGGTGCTGTCCGGGCCCATCAGATACAGATAGACCGGCATGATCTCTTCTGGCGTCGGGTTGTTCAGCGGATTTTCCCCCGGATACGCCTGAGCACGCATGCTGGTGCGAGTGGCGCCGGGGTTGATGCTGTTGGAGCGCACCGGCGCCACGGTTTCAACTTCGTCGGCGAGGGTTTGCATCAAACCTTCGGTGGCAAACTTCGACACGCCATAAGCGCCCCAATAGGCGCGGCCCTTACGACCGACGCTGCTGGAGGTAAACACAACAGAAGCATCCTGCGACAGCTTGAGCAGCGGCAGCAGGGTGCTGGTCAGCATGAACATGGCGTTGACGTTGATCTGCATGACGCGCATGAAGTTCTCGCCGGACAACTGCTCGATCGGCGTGCGCGGGCCGATGATCGAGGCGTTGTGCAGCAGGCCGTCGAGGTGGCCGAATTCAGCTTCGATCATCGCTGCCAGTTCATCATATTGATGGGGCAGGGCGGTTTCGAGGTTGAACGGAATCACCGCCGGCTGCGGATGGCCCGCCGCTTCGATCTCGTCGTAGACCTGCGTCAGATTGGCTTCGGTCTTGCCCAGCAGCAGCACGGTCGCGCCGTGAGCGGCGTAGGTTTTCGCCGCAGCCGCGCCAATGCCACGACCGGCACCGGTGACCAGAATGACCCGATCCTTGAGCAATTCGGGACGAGCGGAGTAATCAAACATAAAAACCTCACAATCCATTCATGAAGATCTGCTTCACCCTGTGGCGAGGGGATTTATCCCCGTTCGGCGGCGAAGCCGTCGCAAAACCTGTGTGCCACATCGCCTGGATGAAAGCGGGGGCCGCTTCGCAGCCCAACGGGGATAAATCCCCTCGCCACAAGATCTGATTCAGATCAGCAACTGCAGAGCGCGCTATCGAGCACCTTGCGCAACTCCGACGGATGATCCACCACCACGTCCGCGCCCCAATGCCGCGGGTTGTCGTCCGGATGGATATAGCCAAACGTCACCGCCGCGGTTTTCGTACCGGCGTCGCGCCCCGATTCGATATCGCGCAGATCATCGCCCACAAACAGAACCGTCGATGGATCCAGATCAAGCATCTTGCACGCGAGGATCAATGGCTCCGGATCCGGCTTGCTGTTTTTTACGTGATCCGGACAGATCAGTAGCGCCGAACGTTCGGCCAGCCCCAACTGCTGCATGATCGGCTCGGCAAAGCGCAGCGGCTTGTTGGTCACCACGCCCCAGATCAGGTTGGCCTTTTCGATGTCGGCGAGCAGTTCGCCCATGCCGTCGAACAGCTTGCTGTGTACGGCGCAACCGACCAGATAGCGCTCAAGGAACTCAAGACGCAATTCCTCGAAGCCCGGCGATTCCGGATCCATCGAGAACGTCACCGCGACCATGGCTTTGGCGCCGCCGGAAATCTCGTCGCGAATGTGCTTGTCGTTGATCGGCGGCAGGCCGCGATCGGCGCGCATTGCCTGGCAGATGGCGATGAAGTCCGGCGCCGTGTCGAGCAGGGTGCCGTCCATGTCGAAGAGAACCGCTCTGATGGCCATCGGCTTACTCCTCGCGCAGGGTCTGGATCATGTAGTTGACGTCAACGTCGCTGGCCAGTTTGTAGTGCTTGGTCAGCGGGTTGTAGGTCAGGCCGATGATGTCTTTGACGGTCAGGCCGGCCATGCGGCTCCAGGCGCCGAGCTCGGACGGGCGGATGAATTTCTTGAAGTCGTGGGTGCCGCGCGGCAGCAACTTCATGATGTATTCAGCGCCGACGATCGCGAACAGGTACGCCTTCGGATTACGGTTGATGGTCGAGAAGAACACTTGGCCGCCCGGTTTGACCATGCGGAAGCAGGCACGGATCACCGACGATGGATCTGGCACGTGCTCGAGCATCTCGAGGCAGGTGACGACGTCGAACTGCTCAGGCATTTCTTCAGCGAGGTCTTCGGCAGTGATCTGGCGGTATTCGACGTTGACGCCGGATTCCAGCTGATGCAGTTGCGCGACCGCCAGCGGCGCTTCGCCCATGTCGATGCCCATCACGGTGGCGCCACGTTGGGCCATGGCTTCGCTGAGGATGCCGCCGCCGCAACCGACGTCGAGGACTTTCTTGCCGGCCAGATTGACCCGCTCGTCGATCCAGTTGACCCGCAGCGGGTTGATGTCGTGCAGCGGTTTGAATTCGCTTTCACGATCCCACCAGCGATGGGCCAGGGCTTCGAATTTGGCGATTTCGGCGTGGTCGACGTTGCTCATGTTCAATCCTCTAAAACTTGAAAAAGGCTGTAGCCCCGGTTTGTGTTCCGGGGTTTTTACGATTCTTTGTGGCCGCTGATGCGCTGGCCCCAGGCCCGGGCTGTGGCGCCCAGTTGTGCTTCGTCCAGTCGCGTCAGGCGGCGGTCGTCGAGCAGTTGTTTGCCGGCGACCCACAGATGCTTTACGCAGTCGCGGCCGGTGGCGTATATAAGCTGCGACACCGGGTCATACACCGGTTGCTGGGCCAGACCGGACAGGTCGAAAGCGACGATGTCGGCGGCTTTGCCGATTTCCAGCGAGCCGACTTGCGCTTCGATGCCCAGCGCACGTGCGCCGTTCAGGGTGGCCATGCGCAGCGCACGATGGGCGTCCAGCGCGGTGGCCGAACCGGCGACGGCTTTCGCCAGCAGCGCAGCGGTGCGGGTTTCTCCGAGCAAATCCAGATCATTGTTGCTCGCCGCGCCATCGGTGCCGACCGCAACGTTCACCCCAGCCTGCCACAAACGCTCGACCGGGCAGAAGCCGCTGGCGAGTTTGAGGTTGGATTCCGGGCAATGGATCACGCTGGTGTTGCTTTCTACCAGCAACGCCAGGTCGTCATCGCTGATCTGGGTCATGTGCACGGCCTGGAAACGCGGGCCGAGCAAGCCTAGGCGGCCGAGGCGGGCGAGCGGGCGTTCGCCGTGTTGCTCCAGTGCTTGCTGGACTTCGAACGCCGTTTCGTGGACATGCATGTGGATCGCTGCGTCCAGCTCCTCGGCAATTACGCGGATTTTCTCGAGATTCTCGTCGCCGACGGTGTACGGTGCATGAGGGCCGAACGTGATCTTGATGCGGTCGTGATGCTTCAGGTCGCCGAACAGCTCGACGCCCTGACGAATGGCTTCATCGGCACTGCTCGCGCCCGGGATCGGGAAATCAAGAATCGGAATGGCGATCTGTGCACGAATGCCACTGTTGTGCACGCGTTCGCTGGCGACTTTCGGGAAGAAATACATGTCCGAAAAACAGGTGATGCCACCCTTGATCTGCTCGGCGATGGCCAGATCGGTACCATCACGGACAAAATCTTCGCTGACCCATTTCGCTTCGGCCGGCCAGATGTGGTTTTCCAGCCAGGTCATCAGCGGCAGATCATCGGCCAGGCCGCGGAACAGCGTCATCGCCGCGTGACCGTGCGCATTGATCAGGCCGGGGGCGAGCAGCACATCCGGCAACTCGCGGATTTCCGTGGCGTTACACTTCAATGCTTCGGCGCGCGGGCCGATAAACACGATGCGACCGTCGCGGATGCCCAGGCCATGCTCTTTGAGCACAACGCCTGCAGGTTCGACGGGTACCAGCCAGGTCGGCAGCAATAATAAGTCGAGCGCAATGGCAGGTTTCGGCATCGAGGGTCGGTTCCAGTGCTTTTGTAAAGGATGGCGAAGTATACCCGAGCGTCTTCGCGGGGGGATCGCTATAATCGGCGGCTTTTGTTCATGAGTGCGGGGTGTGGGATGCGCGATCGACTGTTGGCTGCGGAGAAAGTGAAGGCCATCGATTGGCGAGACGGCGCGCTGCACCTGCTGGATCAGCGTATTTTGCCGTTTGAAGAAACGTGGATTGCCTACACCAGCGCCGCCGGCGTGGCTGAGGCGATTCGCTCGATGGTGGTGCGTGGCGCGCCGGCCATCGGCATCAGTGCGGCCTATGGCATCGTGCTCGCCGCGCGCGCGCGGATCGCTGAGGGTGGCGACTGGTACGCGGCGCTGGAAGAGGATTTCGCCTTGCTGGCCGATTCCCGTCCGACTGCGGTCAACCTGTTCTGGGCGCTCGGTCGTATGCACGATCGCCTGGATCGCGTGAGAGAAAACGCCGATCCGTTGGCGGCGCTGGAAGCCGAGGCGATCGCTATTCATGAAAGCGACCGTGAGGCCAACCTGACGATGGCGCAGCTCGGCGTCGACCTGATCCGCAAGCATCAGGGCAATGCTCAGGCGATTCTGACCCATTGCAACACTGGCGCGCTGGCCACAGGCGGTTTCGGTACCGCGCTGGGTGTGATTCGCGCAGCCTTTATTGAAGGCATGGTCGAGCGCGTTTACGCCGACGAAACCCGTCCGTGGCTGCAAGGCTCGCGTCTGACCGCGTGGGAACTGGCCAACGAAGGCATTCCGGTGACCCTGAATGCCGACTCCGCCGCTGCGCACATCATGAAAACCAAAGGCGTGACCTGGGTGATCGTCGGTGCTGACCGCATCACTGCCAATGGTGACGTGGCCAACAAGATCGGCACCTATCAACTGGCGGTCAACGCCATGCACCACGGCGTGCGTTTCATGGTGGTGGCGCCGAGTTCGACCATCGACATGAACCTGGCCAGCGGCGACGACATCCCGATCGAAGAACGCGATGGCGCCGAGTTGCTGGAAGTCGGCGGCAAGCGCGTCGGTGCCGACGTTGAAGCGTTCAACCCGGTGTTTGACGTGACGCCGGCGGATCTGATCGACGCGATCGTCACCGAGAAAGGCATCGTCGAGCGCCCGGATACCGCGAAAATGGCCCAGTTGATGTGCCGCAAACGCCTGCATTGATTGGCTGTGGCGCATGGAAGACCGCTATCGCGAGCAGGCTCACTCCTACAAGGTCTTGCATCGAACGCAGAACCTGTAGGAGTGAGCCTGCTCGCGATGAGGCCCTAAATGTCAATAAACATCGCTAAACCAAGCCCCATTTCTGCATTCAAAGAAGCTCTAAGCCTCTCTCGTCCCCGTTAAGCCTGTCACCGGTCAACTAACTATGCTCCATGCGCATCTGGGGGATAGGTGCGTGGCGGCCTTTGTGATAACATCCGGCGTTTTCCGAGGCAGCTTCACGAAGCTGTCTTTACTGCGCAAATCCACGCTCCAATGTTGATTTGTCGTAAGTCGGCGCATGGCACTCGGCCGGCCCCGACGAGCTTCGTTGGTCCCATATGGATATGACGAAGTTTCACCAGAAAAAGGAATCAGGCTTCTCATGGGCGAACTGGCCAAAGAAATCCTCCCGGTCAATATCGAAGACGAGCTGAAGCAGTCCTACCTCGACTACGCGATGAGCGTAATCGTCGGCCGTGCACTGCCGGATGCGCGCGATGGCCTCAAGCCCGTGCACCGTCGCGTACTGTTCGCGATGAGCGAGCTGGGTAACGACTACAACAAGCCGTACAAGAAATCTGCCCGTGTTGTCGGCGACGTGATCGGTAAGTATCACCCGCACGGTGATACCGCGGTGTACGACACCATCGTTCGTATGGCCCAGCCTTTCTCCCTGCGCTACCTGCTGGTAGACGGTCAGGGCAACTTCGGTTCGGTCGACGGCGACAACGCTGCGGCGATGCGATACACCGAAGTGCGCATGACCAAGCTGGCGCACGAGCTGCTGGCTGACCTGCACAAAG
>NZ_JBIVJB010000035.1:0-47556 GCF_044750025.1 Pseudomonas sp. NPDC088885
TGGTCAAGGAACTGTCGAAGTGGAAGTTCAGCGGTTTCGTCGGCCTCAACACGCTGTTCGTGGCGCTGTGCAACAACGAAGGTTTTCGCAAGCTGGACTTCTCGGCGCTGAAAGTGACTTTGTCGGGCGGCATGGCCCTGCAACTGGCCGCGGCTGAGCGCTGGAAAGCGGTGACCGGTTGCTCGATCTGCGAAGGTTACGGCATGACCGAAACCAGCCCGGTCGCCACGGTGAACCCGATCCAGCATATTCAGATCGGCACCATCGGCATCCCAGTGCCATCGACCCTGTGCAAAGTCATCGACGATGCCGGTGTCGAACAGCCAATGGGCGAAATCGGCGAACTGTGCGTCAAGGGCCCGCAAGTGATGAAGGGCTACTGGCAGCGTCAGGAAGCCACCGACGAAATGCTCGACAGCGACGGTTGGCTGAAAACCGGCGACATCGCGCTGATCCAGCCGGACGGCTACATGCGTATTGTCGATCGCAAGAAAGACATGATTCTGGTTTCCGGTTTCAACGTTTATCCGAATGAACTGGAAGACGTACTGGCGACCCTGCCGGGCGTGTTGCAGTGCGCGGCCATTGGCATCCCGGACGAGAAGTCGGGCGAAGCGATCAAGATTTTCATCGTCGCCAAACCGGGAGTGACGCTGACCAAGGAAACGGTGATGGAACACATGCGCGCCAACGTCACCGGTTACAAGGTGCCGCGTTCGGTCGAGTTCCGCGATGCACTGCCGACCACCAACGTCGGCAAGATCCTGCGCCGCGAACTGCGCGATGAAGAGCTGAAGAAGATCAAGGCCAAGTCCGCCGCCTAAAACACCAAGCCCCGCAGATGCGGGGCTTTTTGTTGGTGCGGAGCATGGCTTTGCTCGTTCCCACGCTCCGCGTGGGAATGCCGCCCCGGACGCTCTGCGTCCAGAACTGCTGGGACGCAGAGCGTCCCTAGATGCATTCCCACGCAGAGCGTGGGAACGATCATGTAGGAGCTGCCGCAGGCTGCGATCTTTTGATTTACTGACGGAACGGCGCGAAATTCACATTAGTCCCCGCCGGACGCATGTCCTGCAGATACGAATCCTTGTCTGCACTCAATTCCAGGCTCAGCGCCGCTTTGCGCTTGCCTTCGTTGCGAATCACCAGCCCTTCGAGCTTTTCACGCAGAAACACCGTCGGCACTTTCAAGTGCAGCAGTTCGTCGGTGGCCGGCGTGTGCATCAGCAGGTGAATCCACTCGTACTGACCAATCGCCAGGCGCGACACTGGCAGGTCGAACCACCAGATGTTGCGGTTGCGGTTCAGTTCGGCGAAGTGGCAATTGTTGGTGCCGAGCACGGCGCCGCCCAGTTCCTTGTTTCTACGGGCGATGGCGAGCGTTTTATCGAGTTTCATAACATTCCTGCAGGATCGGTTCCTGGCGCGTGGCGCCCTTATGTTGCGCATTCTCGGGGCATTGCACGCAAACATAAAGCCCAACCTGTTCGTCGCGACGAAATGATCCGGCGAAAAATAAATGAAACTTGGCGCAAACCCGGCCAGTCAATCATTACGTACTGACTTTTCCCCCTAATTGCACCAAGGAGAAACACCATGAGTAGCACAGGCGATAAAGTAAAAGGCATGGCCAACGAAGCGGTCGGCAACGTCAAGCAAGGCGTCGGTAAAGCCACCGACAACACCAAGCTGCAGGCCGAAGGTAAAGTCCAAGAGAAAAAAGGCGAAGCCCAGCAAGCGGTCGGCAAAGCCAAGGACGCTGTCAAAAAAGGCGTCGACAAGGCGTAATTCAGCCTTGAACGAAAGACACGAGCGGCCATCCAAGGATGGCCGTTTTTGTGTCGAAATCCTGCTGACACCCACCAAGGTTCGCCAAACAAGCTACCTTGATGTAAAAAACGGCCCCTGAGTCGCCACGACTTCAAACCTGTATTGCGGCGAAAGGAGACGCGAATGATATTTCCAGACATGAAAGGTCTGCCCCTGCACCGAGTGATGGTGCGCACGGTCACTGAATTCGTCGATGACGAAATGTCGACCTACGCCTCGGCACTGGCCTACCAGATGCTGTTCTCGCTGTTCCCGTTCATCCTGTTTCTGATCGCCCTGATCGGTTTCCTGCACCTGCCGGACTTCTTCTCCTGGCTGCGCCTGCAATCGGAACTGGTGCTGCCACCGCAGGCGCTGGAATCAGTCAACCCGGTGATCGACCAGTTGCAGCAGTCCAAGGGCGGCTTGCTCTCGGTCGGTATCGTCATCGCCCTTTACACCGCGTCTGCCGGCGTGCGCCTGATGATGAGCGCGATGAACGCGGCGTATGACGTGGTCGAAGGCCGACCGATCTGGAAGCGCTTTCCGCTGTCGGTGGTCTACACCGTCGGTATCGCCGGCATGCTGCTGATGGCCGCCGCGCTGATGGTGCTCGGCCCGCAAGTCATGGGCTGGATTGCCGCGCAAGTCGGGCTGGAAGAGGTCATCGTGACCATCTGGACGATCGCGCGCTGGCCGGTGATCGTGATTTTGATGATGGTCGCCGTGGCCCTCATCTACTACGTGATGCCGGACGTCAAACAGGAATTTCGCTTCATCACCCCGGGCTCGGTATTGGCCGTGGTGGTATGGATCATCGCCTCGTTGGGTTTCGCGTTCTACGTGAAAACCTTCGCCAACTACAACGCGATGTATGGCAGCATCGGGGCGATCATCGTGCTCTTGCTGTACTTCTACATTTCCGCTGCGGTGCTGCTGCTCGGCGCGGAGATGAATGCGGTGATCGAGCACATGTCCAGCGAGGGCAAAGACGAGGGCGAGAAAGTCCCCGGCGAACTCGATGAACAACCCAAACAACACGTCTCGGGCCTGGGCCGCGATCACTCGCTCAAGCCGGACACTGACGAAGCCACATCATGATCCGTGAAATCCTCAAAATGGGCGACGAGCGCCTGCTGCGCATCGCCCCGCCGGTGCCGCCGGAAATGTTCAACAGCCCTGAGTTGTGGCAACTGATCGACGACATGTTCCAGACCATGGAAAGCGTCGGCGGCGTCGGTCTGGCCGCGCCGCAGATCGGCGTCGATCTGCAATTGGTGATCTTTGGTTTCGAGCACAGCGAACGTTATCCGGACGCTGAAGCCGTGCCGCAGACGATCCTGATCAACCCGCTGATCACGCCGTTGAATCCGTTGATGGAGGAGGGGTTTGAAGGGTGTTTGTCGGTGCCGGGTTTGCGTGGCGCGGTGGATCGTTATCAGCAGATTCGCTACGAGGGTTTTGATCCGAAGGGCGAGCCGATCATGCGTGTGGCTTCAGGTTTTCATGCGCGGGTGGTGCAGCATGAGTGCGATCATCTGATTGGCCGGTTGTACCCGTCGCGGATTACTGATTTCAGCAAGTTTGGTTTTACCGAAGTGATGTTTCCGGATCTCGATCCCACAGCTGACGACTGATCCCTTGTAGGAGCAAGGCTTGCCCGCGAAGAGGCCTGCACATTCAACATCATGGTTGACTGACACACCGCCTTCGCGGGCAAGCCTTGCTCCTACAGGAATGTGTGCCGTTCCAGGCCCATCGCAATCATCGGCTTGCTCCGCGCATACCGGCTCAATCGCTCCGCCATCGCCTGCGGCAATTCAGGATCAAACCGGAACCCGCGTCGCTCGTAAAACCCGCGCAAATCCGGATGACAGAACAGCCACACCGGCTCCGTCACATACTGAACCGCCGCCGCTATCAACTGCGCCGCAATCCCCTGATCCCGACATCCCGGTTCAACAAACAATCCGGTCAACCAATACCCACCCGCCACCGGTCGCAAGCACAACGCTGCAACAATTTCCCCACGTCGCGCCACCCACAATTGCGCGTCACGCACGGCTTTCATCGAGGATTGGTGGCTGCGGTAAAACTTGTTCATCAACGGCCAGAGAGACGCGTCGAGCAGGCTGTATTGGGTATCGGGCATGGGTTCTGACTGTCGGTAGATTTCGCGGCGATTATAAAAGAACGCGCGCGTCTGGATAGGTGTATACCTGAGCTCACATCCCCTGTGAGTGGAGTACGCATCATGTCCAAAGGTATGGATTCAAAGAAAGCCGCGAAGAAGAAACCGGCCAAGACCGCGATTGAAAAACGCGCGGAGAAGAAGGCCAAGAAAACCGATATTTTCGGTCATTGATCACGCCTTTCGGAAGCCCGGTTCTCGGGCTTCCCTGTTGATCCAAAATAATCTGCAAGATTCTCGGTGGTCGTTGCACAGAAAGGGAAGGAACCCGCTGCGAGCAACGCCATGTCTCATTATTTCGACGCCGCCCACCGTCAACACATCGAAACCCTGCGCCAACGTTTTACCGCGCGCAGCGACTGGCCGACCTGGCTGTTGTTGATCGGCGTGTATGGCGGCTGGTTTGCAATCATGTTCAACAGCCACTGGCTGGGACGGGGTTTCAGTACCGTGCTGCTGATTCCGCTTCTGGTGCTGTGGCTGTCGGTGCAACACGAATTGCTCCACGGCCATCCGACGCGCTGGACTCGCTTCAATAAAATTCTCGGCTATGCGCCGTTTGCCGTGTGGTATCCGTACACGTTGTATCGCGACAGCCATCTACTGCATCACCGCGATGAAGATCTGACGGTGCCCGATGTCGATCCGGAAAGCCGTTACCTGACGCGGGGGCGCTGGCAGGGCAGTTCGCTGTTTGAACGCAGCTTGCACTGGCTGAATAAAACCGTGCTCGGGCGTTTCGCCATCGGTGCGCCGTTGGGCTTGCTGGCGTTGGCGAGTGAAGAATTGCAGCGGCTGAAAAACCGTGAGCGCCAAGCCTGGCTGATGTGGCTGACGCATGGCGCGTTCACGCTGCTGATGTTGTGGTTTATCGCGCGCTACAGCGTGTTGCCGGTGTGGCACTACTTGTTGTTGATCAGTGTGCCGGCGCTGTCGATTGCGATGATTCGCTCCTACTACGAACACCGACCGCACGCGCAACCGGAGCAGCGCACGGTGCTGAATGAAGCCGGATGGCCGTGGCGCTGGCTGTTTCTCAATCTGAATTTTCATCTGGTGCATCATGATTTGCCGGGGCTGGCATGGTACGACTTGCCCAAGGTCTATCGCGCGCATCGTGAGCAATGGGTGGCGAGGAGTGGCGGGTTTCTGGTGCAAGGGTATGGGCAGTTGTGGCGGGAGCATGGCGTCAGCCCGATCGACAGCCCCGAGCATCCTTATCACTAATTTCAAGCACTCCATATATCCCCTGTAGGAGCGAGCCTGCTCGCGAAGGCGGTGTGTCATTCAAAGCGGTTTTTACTGTTACACCGCATTCGCGAGCAGGCTCACTCCTACAGTTGGAAATTTGTTGTCAGGAAATATGTGTATGACTCAACACCACGCCGAACTCCTCATGTACACAGCCCCCGAGCCCATCCGTGTGGCCAACGAGCGCTGGCTCGCGCGCATCCTTGAACACCTCGGTCACACCCGTCTGAGCGCTGAAGACCTGTCACTGCGCGAACTCTGGCTATCCCCCAATCTGCTGCTCACACAAACCTGCGGCTACCCATTGATGACGGCATTAAAAGGCCAGGTTCGTGTGATCGGCCGCCCACGCTACGAACTCCCGGACGCCAGTGCCGGCAACCATTGCAGCCTGATCCTCAGCCGCGCCGATGACCCACGCAAAACCTTGCCAGCCTTTCGCGACAGTCGCGGCGTGATCAACAGCGACGATTCCAACAGCGGCATGAACCTGTTGCGCCAACGCCTCGCCCCGTTGCATCGCGATGGGCAATTCTTCTCCACGGTCGGCATCAGCGGCGGTCACCGTGAAAGCCTGCGCTGGTTGCGTGAGAAGCGCGCAGATCTGGCCGCCATCGACAGCGTCACCTACGCCTACCTCGCGCAGCATGCGCCTGAGGAAGTCAGGGGACTACGTGTTGTTGCGCGCAGTGCGTTCAGTCCGACGTTGCCTTTTATCACCGTCGCCAGTGCTACGGACGAACAGATCGAGCGGCTGCGACAAGTGATGAATCAGTCGTTGCACGAACTTCCGGATGTTGTGCAAACGTTGGGATTGCCTGAGGTGTTGGCGGCGGGAGAGGGTGATTATCAGGTGGTGCTCGACTATCTGCGTGAGGCGCATGAGTTGGGGTATGGCCGCTTGCGTTGAAAGATCGCAGCCTTCGGCAGCTCCTACATAATCCTGTAGGAGCTGCCGAAGGCTGCGATCTTTTGATCTTGTATTCCATAATCGAATATAAAAATGAAATTTAAATATTATTAATGCATAAGGCGCCTTGCTACGATCGCGCCACCGGAACACCGGACATTCAGCGACCCCTAACCCAGGAGCCCCTATGTCCGGCACCGACCTTTCCCATCGCCAACACCTGGCCGGCCTGTTCCGCGCCCATTACCACTGGCTTTGCACCTATCTGCGTCGGCATCTGCACGACGCGGCGGGCGTTGAAGACATCGCCGCCGAAACCTTCGCGCAACTGCTCGAATCATCATCACTGACCGCGATCCGCGAGCCCCGCGCCTTGCTCACCACCGTCGCCCGACGTCTGCTTTATCAGCACTGGCGCCGTGCGGATCTACAGCGTCGACATCAGCTACAGGGCGATGAGGAGGGCACCGCTTCGCCCGAACATCTCGCGCAACTGTCGCAAACCCTGAAACGCCTCGATCACAGCCTGCAACGCCTGCCCGGCAAAGTCCGTTCGACCTTTCTGCTCGCCCGCGTCGATGGCCTGACCTACCCGCAAATTGCTGCCGAACTGGGCATCTCCCAGCGCTCGGTCAGCGTGTACATGACCCGTTCCCAAGCCCTGTGCGATCGCCACAGCGCCAACCAATTCCTACAAGACAAGAGGTCTGCATGAGATCGATCAAAACCCTGCTCGGCGGTTCGCTGCTGGCGCTGAGCTTGAGCGTCTGGGCAGTTTCTGCAACGGAGAAAACCGCGCCGATTCACTTCGGTGACATCACTTGGGAGAGCGGCAGTTTTATCACCGAAGTGCTGCGCCTGATCGTCGAAAAAGGCTACGGCTACCCGACCGATACGCTGCCGGGCAGCACCGTCAGCCTCGAAGCGGCGTTGGCAAAAAACGATATTCAAGTGATCGGCGAAGAGTGGGCCGGGCGCAGTCCGGCGTGGGTGAAGGCTGCTGCCGAGGGCAAAGTATTTGGGCTCGGCGATACAGTGAAAGGCGCCACCGAAGGCTGGTGGGTGCCGGAGTACGTGATCAAGGGCGACCCTGAACGCGGCATCAAACCCTTGGCGCCGGAATTGAAATCGGTGGCGGATCTGCCGCGCTACAAAGACGTGTTCCGTGACCCCGAAGACCCGAGCCGCGGGCGTTTCCTCAACAGCCCGACGGGTTGGACATCGGAGATCGTCAACACTCAGAAGCTCAAGGCCTATGCGCTCAACGACAGCTTCGTCAACTTCCGCACCGGCTCCGGCGCGGCGCTGGATGCCGAGGTGGCATCGTCGATCAAACGTGGCAAACCGGTGCTGTTCTACTACTGGTCACCGACGCCGCTGCTAGGGCGTTTCAAACTGGTGAAACTCGAGGAACCACCGTTTGATGCCGAAGCCTGGAAGACCTTGGCCGATGCCAATAATCCGAATCCCAAAGGCACGCGGTCGATGCCGGCGAGTCTGGCGATTGGCGTGTCGGCGCCGTTCAAGGCGCAGTATCCGGAGCTGGTGACGTTTTTTGAGAAGGTCGACTTGCCGATAGATCTGTTGAACCAGACGCTGGCGGGGATGAGTGAAAAACGTTTGCAACCGAGGGTGGTGGCGCAGACGTTTTTGCGCGATCAGCCGCAGGTGTGGAAATCGTGGGTGCCCGCAGAAGTGGCGAGCAAAGTGAGTGCAGGTTTGTAAGTTTTTTCTGATGTTTTTGTAGTGCTACTTCTGGCGCCTTCGCGAGCAAGCCCGCTCCCACACTTGAAATGCATTCTCATGTGGGAGCGGGCTTGCTCGCGAAAGCGTCCGCCCCGCCAACACCTCCCTCCGCGCTGAACCGATTCTTGTGCAAAAAGTCCTCACTACTGGCCGACTAGTGGCCTTGCGCAAGGTTTTGCGCTAGCTATGCTGCTCTGTAACTAACTATGTCGACCGTGCACGGTTAGTCTGCAAATTCATGCTGCCAGAGTGCGCAACCCAAGGCACCGACACTGAACCAACAAGGAGCATTTTTTAAATGGAAGTTCTTCAACGCGTTAGGGCTGGCCCGCGAGCGGGCTATCAAGAGAAGGATGTCTTGATTAGAGCGTCGCTGCATGGACTCTCCGATTGACCATCATTTATCACCTGACAACTTCCTCCCGTGGAGGAATGCGTGTGCCTGTTCTTTGGAACGTAGTGGTGGATCGTGAAAGACCTGAACTTTCATCAAATCAAAAGTCCGCGCGGAAGGTGATACAACCATGTTTAACCTACATCACAAGGCTGACCTGCTGGAAATCGAACGATTCAGCTGTGCCTTGACCGAGGCCAATGCCAAGTTGGCCGCGATCAGCCGTTCGATGGCGATGATCGAATTCACCCCCGACGGCATCGTTCTGGATGCCAACGAAAACTTCTGTAAAACCATGGGCTATGGCGCCGAGGAAGTGCGCGGCAAACATCACCGGATCTTCTGTGAAGAAGCGTTTTATCGCAGCGAGGAATACGCCAAGTTGTGGCGCGACCTGGCCCGTGGTGAACCGATCAGCGGGACGTTTCTGCGTTTGAACAAAAGTGGCAAGGAAGTCTGGCTCGAAGCCAGTTACATGCCGGTGTATGGCCCGGACAAGCAAGTTAAAAGTGTCATCAAAGTGGCGTCCGACATTACCGCGCGGATCAACAAGGAGCATGAAGAAGAAGCCATGCTCGCGGCGATCGGTCGCTCGATGGCCGTGATCGAGTTCACCCCGGAAGGCAATGTCATCACCGCCAACGACAATTTTCTCAAGACCATGCAGTACTCGCACAACGAAGTCGTTGGCCATCACCACAGCATGTTCTGCCACCGCAGCGAATCCGAGTCGTCGCAATACAAAGCCTTCTGGGCTTCGCTCAATCGCGGCGAATATCACTCGCACCGTTTCGAGCGCAAGAACAAATCCGGGCACATGGTTTACCTCGAAGCCTCATACAACCCGCTGTTTGATGCCAAGGGCCGCTTGTACAAAGTGGTCAAGTTCGCCAGCGACATCACCCAACAAATGACCACGCTGCAGAACGCTGCGGAATCGGCCCACAGCACCTCGGTACAAAACGACGCCTGCGCGCAAAAAGGCTCACAAGTCGTGCAGCAAACGGTGCAGATCATTCAGGACATTTCCCGCGACCTCAACGAAGCGGCAGTCAGCATCGATGCGGTGAGCAAACAGTCAGACATCATCGGCACCATCGTCCAGACCATTCGCGGGATTGCCGATCAGACCAACCTGCTGGCGCTCAATGCCGCGATCGAAGCGGCGCGGGCGGGTGAGCACGGGCGCGGGTTTGCCGTGGTGGCGGATGAGGTGCGAAGTCTGGCGGCAAGAACGAGTCAGGCTACTTTAGAGATCGTCGACGTTGTGCGCCGCAACCACGACCTGTCGCTGAGCGCGGTGTCGAGCATGCAGTCGAGTCTCAGCCGTACCGGACTTGGTGTGGAGCTGGCGAACGAGGCGGGGGCAGTGATTCAGGAAATTCAGCAAGGCTCACGTCACGTCGTCGATGCCATCAGCCAGTTCAACGAAACCCTGCAACTGAACTGACATTTTCTAAACAACACAAAACCTGTGGGAGCGGGCTTGCTCGCGAAAGCGGTGTGTCAGTCGGTGGAAATTTCACTGATACACCGCTTTCGCGAGCAAGCCCGCTCCCACATTTGTTTTGTGCAAGTCTTCGGATTAGAGGGCAGCGAGGAATTTGTCCGCCGCTTTATCGCTGTCCTTCACGTCGTTGTTTTTCTCCGATTCCGCCAACTTCATCTTGTCCTGCAAGCGCTTGGAGATCTCCTTGCCGCTATCAGCGATGGGCAATGTTCTCCAACGCCAGATTACGCGTGCGCGGGCCGAAGTAGCTGATGGTCAGCATCACGATCAACATGCTGCTGGCAATGAACGCCAACACGCCCGGCGTGCCAAAACTGTCGAGAAAAAAGCCGATCAGCAGGCTGCTGAACACCGTCGACAAACGACTGAACGAATAGCAGAACCCCACCGCGCGGGCGCGAATATTGGTCGGGAACAACTCGCTCTGGTACGAGTGATAACTGAAGCTCAGCCAGGCGTTGCAGAAGGTGATCATCACCCCGCAAAAGATCAGCCCGAAGGCACTGGTCTGCAAGGCGAACAAGGTACCGAAGGTCATCGCACCGAGGGCCGAGCCGACGATCTGCCATTTGTTCTCGAAACGGTTGGCGAACTTGACGAACAGCAGCGGCCCGAGCGGGTAGGCGAGGGTGATGATGAACGCGTACATCAAACTGTGGGTGACGCTCACGCCCTGGCCGGACAGCAGCGCCGGCAACCAATTGCCGAAACCGAAAAAACCGATTGCTTGAAAGACGTGAAAGACGATCAGCATCAAGGCGCGGCGGCGATACGGTGGTTGCCAGATGTCGGCGAAACGACCCTTGCCTTCAACATCGACCGGCACGGTTTCCGGCATGTCCAATGGCTGGCCATGATCCTTCTCGCAGCGTGCCTCGATGTTATCGAGAATCCGGTTGGCTTCGTCGAATCGACCGTGCTGCGCCAACCAGCGGGGCGACTCCGGCAGACGCTTGCGCAGCCACCAGATAAACAGCGCAAACACCGCGCTGGCCAACACCACCCAACGCCAGCCGGACACACCGAACGGCGCTTGCGGCACCAGCCACCACGACATCAACGCCACCGCCGGCACCGAGAGAAATTGCACGAAAAACGCAAAAGCGAACGCTGAGCTGCGCATGCGTTTGGGCACCAGTTCCGAGAGGTAAGCGTCGATGGTCACCAATTCGATGCCCAAGCCGATGCCGACCAGAAAGCGCATGCAGATGATGCCCAGCGCCGAACTCTGAATACCCATCAACACCGTCGCCACGGTGTACCAAACCAGTGCGAAGGTGAAGATTGCGCGGCGACCGAAGCGATCCGCCAGCGGGCTGAGCAGACTGGCGCCGAGGAACAGGCCGAGAAACGTCGCCGAAGCGAACGCCGCTTGATCGGAGAAACCGAACACGCCCTGATTGCCGGTGGCGAAGATGCCGTCGCGGATGAGTCCGGGGCTGATGTAGGCGGTCTGGAATAAATCGTAGAGTTCGAAGAAACCACCGATCGACAGCAGCGCCACCAATCGCCAGATCGTCGCGACAGCGGGGAGACGGTCGATACGGGCGGAAACTTCGGCAGCGCGGATCGGATCGATGCCGTCGCTTTGCGCGGCGGCGGGGGCGTGTGCAGTCATGGGCAGATCCATTTTTTATTGATGGAAAAGCTTAGCCTGCTATCGGAAACCACGGATTGTGAAGATCAGCGATTTGCCCCGGGAAACCGCTGATTTCTTGCAATATCTGCTTACGAATTAACGATTTATGCCGCAGCCGCCGAATCCGGCAGCGCCGAGGCCGGCAAACCGAAAATCCGGTCGAACAGCCAGTTGAACGCGAACGTGTAGCACGGGATGAAAATGATCAGCGCCAGATCCAGCAGAAATGCCTGCACCAGGCTGATGTTCATCCACCAGGCAATCAACGGAATCAGGAACACGATCAAGGTCAACTGAAAACCGATGGCGTGGGCGATGCGGCGTTTCACCGTGCGCGTGCGCGACACCTGACGGCTTTCCCAGCGCTCGAACAATGAGGTGTAAATGAAGTTCCAGGTCACGGCGATGGTGGTGATGATCACCGCCAGCGGCCCGGTGCTGCCCGGGGATGTGCCGGACAACAGCGCCAGACCGAGGGCGGAGAAGGTCATGCCGATCACTTCGTAGAGCGACACGTAGACCAGTTTGCGTTTGACGCCTTGCATGGGAATTGCCTCTTTCTTGCCGTTTGTTGGCCAGCGGGACTGGCGAAGGCGACGAAAGATAGCTTCAATAGAGCTGACAGAAAAAGTCAGTAGCTTTCAGTTTTGGTGATAGGTAGATGAAGTGAATTTCAACAGCGACAGCATCGAGTTGTTTCTTGCGGTGATTGAGCGCGGCTCGTTTTCGGCGGCGGCTCGGGCATTGGGTCGGGTGCCATCGGCGGTGAGCATGAGTATTGGCAACCTTGAGGCCGAACTCGGTTATCTGCTGTTTGACCGCAGTCATCGCGAGCCACAACCCACGGCGATGGCGCTGTCACTGGTGCCGCACGCGCGACTGATCGCCGAACAACTCAAACAACTGCAAGTGCACGCGGTGGAGTTGTCGTTGGGGTTGGAGAGCAAGTTGTCGATTGGCGTGGTTGCGGACATTGATCGGCGGCGTTTGCTGGCGGCGATCAAGGTGATCGCCGAGCGTCATCCGTTGCTCGACATCGAAGTGCTGACCGCGCCGCAGGATGACGTGCTGGCGATGCTGCACAGTGGTCGTGTCAGTGTGTGCCTGGCGTTCGCCGGGTTGAGCATGAACGTGCTGGAGCGTTTTCAGTTTGTCGGCAGCGAACGGATGATCGCCACGCTGGCGGCGGACAGCCCGTTGTTGCGGGGGCAGGATCTGTTTCTGGAAGATCTGGTGCATGTGCGGCAGATCATCGTCGCCAGTCGCGACTTGCCGATCAGCGAGACGCGGCCGTTGGTGGCAGAGTCGTACTGGCGCACCGACAGTCTTGAGACGGCGATGGAAATGGTTGAGGCGGGATTGGGCTGGGGCAATTTTCCGTTGTCGGTGGTGCAATCGCGACTGGATAACGGCCGGCTGAAACGCCTGAATTTCCGCAATATCGAAAACGGTCTGGTGATGCCGGTGCACGCGGTGTGGCTCAAAAGCCAGCCGCTACAGAAAGGCGCACTGGCCCTCGTTGATCTGCTCAGTCACTAGAAACGGTGGAGATCCAATGTGGGAGCGAGCCTGCTCGCGAAAGCGCCGTGTCAGACGGCACAGGTTTATCTGAATAACCGCTTTCGCGAGCAGGCTCGCTCCCACAGGGTTTGTGTTTCAACGCCGTATTTGTGAGCTTCACCTAAAACTGTAGGAGCTGCCGAAGGCTGCGATCTTTTGATGTTGATTTTAAAAGATCAGATCAAAAGATCGCAGCCTGCGGCAGCTCCTACGGGAATCGTTTTTCACCCCGGGATTTGTGCCAGGGATTTCAGGCGTCAGGTACTTTCGCGAATCTTCAGTTCGAAGCCCATGTCTTCCACCGGGCGCGCGACCGAGTTGCCGGCCATCAACGTCAACATCTGCTCCGCCGCACGCCGGCCGATCGCCTCACGCGGGGTGTTGATGCTGCTCAAACGCGGCACCATGTGTTCGGACATCGGCAAGTCGTTAAAACCGAGAATCGCCACCTGCTCGGGAATCTTGATGCCGTTGCGCAGCGCTTCTAATAAAGCACCCTGCGCCAAATCGTCGTTACCAAAGAAGATCGCATCAACATCCGGATGCGCCGCGAGCAACTGCAAAAACAATTCCCCACCCAAGCCCACCGACGAAGCACGCGGCGTCAGCACTTCCAGATCCGGGTCGTAACGCCCGGCCTTCTGCAGTGCTTTGCGGAAACCCTCACCGCGCAACAACGTACGTTGATCGAGTTGCGCGCCAATGTAAGCAAGACGCTTGCGCCCACGAGAGAGCAAATGCTCAGCCGCCGTTTCCCCGGCACTCAGCTGTGAAAACCCGACGCAATTCACCCCGGCAGCGCTGTCGAGTTCCATCATGTACACGCAGGGAATGTTGCTCGCCTCAATCATCCGCCGCGAACTTTCCGTGCGATCAAACCCGGTCAACAGAAACCCGCGCGGCTGGTACGCCATGTAGTTGCGCAGGAGGTTTTCTTCTTCATCGCGGGAATAGTGGAAGTTGCCGATCAGTACTTCGAAGCCCTTGGGCGTGAGCACCCGATGAATGGCTTCCAGCGTGTCGATAAACAAAAGGTTGGACAACGATGGCACCAAAACCACCACCGAATGGCTCTGCGCCGAGGCCAGAGCGCGGGCGGCAGGGTTGACCACGTAGTTGAGTTCGAGGGCGGCTTTGCGGACTTTTTCTACCAGTTCGGTGGCCACGGTGCTGACCCCACGCAAGGCGCGGGAGGCGGTAATCGGACTGACACCGGCCAGGCGGGCAACTTCATTCAGGGTGGGACGGCCGGTGGTGCGGGTATTTTTATCGTTTTTAGGGGTGGTCATCGACGGCTTGCCAAACAAAAATCAAGGCACTAAGGTAGCGCTGTCCTGATGCAGCTGTAAATGCGTAAGCGAGGTCCTGCCTGATCTTCGCTTTTTGGCGTTGGGCGCAAACCTGCTGCAACCCAAAAAAACGACAAGAAGGCGTCGGCAACTTCTGCCTGTGCACTAGAGTCATAGCTAGCAAAGGTAGCGCTGTCTGCGCGCTGAGGTGTTATATGAGTCATCCCATCACCGCCCTGGTCATCATGGGCGTTGCCGGTTGCGGCAAGACGTGCGTCAGCGAGGCCCTGTGCCAATTGAGCGGCGCCACTGCCATTGAAGGCGATACTTTCCATCCGGCCGCGAACATCGAAAAGATGAGCGCGGGGATCCCCCTGAACGACGACGACCGCGCCGGCTGGCTCGACAGCCTGTGCGTCGAACTGCGTCGCGTCGATGCATCGGGCAAACGCCCGGTGCTGACCTGCTCGGCCCTCAAACACAGTTATCGCGAAGTGTTGCGCAGTGCCTTGCCGGGCCTGGGCTTCGTGTTTCTTGAATTGACCCCTGAAGTCGCCGCTGAACGTGTGTCCCACCGTCCGGGCCACTTCATGCCGGCTACGTTGATCGAAAGCCAGTTCGCCACCCTCGAATCGCCGAAGGGCGAGCCGTTGACTCTGGCGCTGAACGCTTCGATCCACAGCGTTGAAGAACTGGCGTCGCAGGCTCACGTCTGGTGGCAAGCCCACGGTCTGAAACAGGCGGTATGAGTGTGTTGAAAGAGATAGCGCTGTCCTCACGATTTCTGTTTAACCCGCTTTAATAACAACAACAATCCAGGAGACACCCCCAATGTTTGGCATGTCCCACGACGCGTTTCTGCTGCTTGATGCAGTGGTCACCGTGATCGGACTGATTGTCCTGATCACCAAGTTCAAGCTGCACCCGTTTATTTCCCTGACCATCGCTGCCGCGTTCCTCGGTCTGACCTCCGGCATGCCGATCGGCACCATCATCAAAGCGTTCCAGGACGGCTTCGGTGGCGTGCTCGGTTTCGTCGGCATCATCCTCGCGCTGGGCACCATGCTCGGCAAAATGATGGCTGAATCGGGCGGGGCGGATCAGATTGCCCAGACCCTGATTCGTGCGTTCGGCAAGGACAAAGTCCAGTGGGCGATGATGTTCGCCGCGTTTCTGGTCGGCATCCCGCTGTTCTTCGAAATCGGTTTTGTTCTGCTGATTCCACTGGTGTTCATCGTGGCGCGCCGCACTGGCGTGTCGATCATCAAGATCGGTATCCCGCTGCTCGCCGGTCTGTCCGCCGTGCACGGTCTGGTGCCACCGCACCCGGGCCCGTTGCTGGCCATCGGCGTGTTCGGCGCGGACATCGGCAAGACCATTCTTTATGGTCTGATCGTGGCGCTGCCAACCGCGATCATTGCCGGTCCGATCTTCGGTACCTTCATCGCCAAGCACATTCCGGGTCACCCGAATCAGGAACTGGTCGATCAACTGGCCCGTGAAAACGATGACTCGGCGAGCCTGCCGAGCTTCGGTATCACCCTGGTTACCGTGCTGCTGCCGGTGTTCCTGATGTTGCTGAAAACCTTCGCAGACGTCGCGCTGCCGGACGGTCACTTCTTCCGCACCTGGATGGACATGATCGGTCACCCGATCTCCGCACTGCTGCTGGCGTTGCTGTTGTCGCTGTACACCTTCGGTCACAAACAAGGCATCGGCTCGCAACAGATGCTCAAGTGGCTGGACGCGAGCCTGGCGCCAACCGCCGCGATCATTCTGATCATCGGTGCCGGCGGTGGCTTCAAGCAGATGCTGGTGACCAGCGGCGTGGGCGACGTGATCGGCCACATGGCGGTCAGCGCACAGATCTCGCCGATCCTGCTGGCATGGCTGGTGGCGGCGGTGATCCGTATCGCGACCGGTTCGGCAACTGTGGCGACCATCACCGGCGCGGGCATTGTGGTGCCGGTGGTGGGGATGATTCCGGGCGTTAACCGTGAGCTGCTGGTACTCGCGACCGGCGCCGGTTCGTTGATCCTGTCGCACGTGAACGACGCCGGTTTCTGGCTGGTGAAGCAGTACTTCAACATGACCGTGGCCGAGACGTTCAAGACCTGGACAGCGATGGAAACCATCCTGTCGGTGGTTGCGTTGGGCTTCATTCTGCTGCTGTCGCTGTTCGTTTAAGCGCTTCTTGCAGACACAAAAAAACCGCAGCGATGCGGTTTTTTTGTGGGTGATCGTTCCCACGCTCTGCGTGGGAATGCCTCAATGGACGCTCTGCGTCCGCTTTGGGACGCGGAGCGTCCCGGGCTGCATTCCCACGCGGAGCGTGGGAACGATCAGTGCGTCAGGCGGAGGTTTTCGGGGCCAGGCCATCGGCCCGGAACATCCCGCGAATGCCGCGCACCGCCTGACGAATGCGATCCTGGTTTTCGATCAGCGCAAAGCGCACGTGATAATCGCCAGGTTGCGTTGGGCTTTATTCTGCTGCTGTCGCTGTTCGTTTAAGCGCTTCTTGCAGACACAAAAAAACCGCAGCGATGCGGTTTTTTTGTGGGTGATCGTTCCCACGCTCTGCGTGGGAATGCCTCAATGGACGCTCTGCGTCCGCTTTGGGACGCGGAGCGCCCCGGGCTGCATTCCCACGCGGAGCGTGGGAACGATCAGTGCGTCAGGCAGAGGTTTTCGGGGCCAGGCCATCGGCCCGGAACATGCCGCGAATGCCGCGCACAGCCTGGCGAATGCGATCCTGGTTTTCGATCAGCGCAAAGCGCACGTGATCGTCGCCATACTCACCAAACCCCACCCCCGGCGAGACGCAAACCTTCGCTTCAGCTAGCAGCTTCTTGGCGAATTCCAGTGAACCCAGATGCGCATACGCCTCAGGAATCTTCGCCCAGACGTACATCGACGCCTTCGGATTTTCGACCATCCAGCCCAGTTCATGCAGCCCTTTCACCAACACATTACGACGCTGACGATACTGCTCGGCGATGTCGCGCACGCACTGCTGATCACCTTCCAGCGCCGCGATCGCCGCGACTTGCAGCGGGGTGAACGTACCGTAGTCGTGGTAGCTCTTGATCCGCGCCAAGGCGTTAACCAGTTCCGGATTGCCGACCATGAAACCGATGCGCCAGCCCGCCATGTTGTAGCTCTTGGACAGGGTGAAAAACTCCACCGCGATGTCCTTGGCGCCCGGCACTTGCATGATCGACGGGGCTTTCCAGCCGTCGTAGACGATGTCGGCGTAGGCCAGATCGTGAATCACCAGCACGTCGTATTGCTTGGCGAGGGCGATCACCCGTTCGAAGAAATCCAGTTCCACGCATTGTGCGGTAGGGTTCGACGGGAAGCCGAGGATCATCATTTTCGGTTTCGGAATCGAGCCGCGAATCGCCCGTTCCAGCTCATCGAAGAAATCCACACCCGGCACCAGCGGCACCGAACGCACCTGGGCACCGGCAATCACCGCACCGTAGATGTGAATCGGGTAGCTCGGGTTCGGCACCAGTACGGTGTCGCCCTGATCCAGGGTCGCCAGCATCAAATGCGCGAGGCCTTCCTTGGAACCGATGGTGACAATGGCTTCGCTTTCCGGGTCGATGTCGACCTCGTAGCGTTGCTTGTACCAGTTGGAAATCGCCCGGCGCAGACGCGGAATGCCCTTGGACGTCGAGTAACCGTGGGTGTCTTCGCGTTGGGCAACTTGTACAAGTTTTTCGACAATGTGCGGCGGTGTGGCCCCGTCCGGGTTGCCCATGCTCAAGTCGATGATGTCTTCACCACGACGACGCGCGGCCATCTTCAGCTCGGCGGTGATGTTGAAAACGTAAGGGGGGAGTCGATCTATGCGCGCAAAGCGGCGCGGCGAACCTTGTTCGGCCATTGTTGCCTCGGATAACGTAAGCGCCCGGAACCGTCCGAGCGACGCTGGTCACTGCGGTGACCTGTGGCGGAAGATAAGGTCAGTGATGGCATACTGTCCAGCCCGTTTGTTAACAAATTTTTCCAAGGAAAATGGTTGATGGAATTCACCAGCGGCTTCTTGCTGAGCCTTTCGCTGTGCCTGGATATCGGCGTGGCCAACATCGCAATGATCACATTGGCGATGCAGCGCGGTTACTTTCAAGGCTTCGCGCTGGGCCTTGGCACCTGCGTCGGCGACTTGATTTATGCGGTGCTGGCGCTGGCCGGGATGACAGTTCTGCTGCAATACGAAAGCGTGCGCTGGGTGCTGTGGATCGGCGGTTCGGCGCTGCTGATCTACTTTGCGGCGAAGATGATTTACTCGGCGATCCATCACGAAGCGCTGCTGGCCGAGACGGCGGAGGTGGGGCAGAACTCCCATCGCAAGGAATTCTTTCGTGGGATTTTTCTCGCCATGTCTTCGCCGAGCGCGATTCTTTGGTTCGCTGCGGTGGGCGGCACGCTGATCGCCCGCTCCGGTGGCGGTGGCCCGGTGAGTTCGGCGCTGTTCCTCGGTGGTTTCCTCTGCGCCGGGCTGCTCTGGTCGGCCGGTTTGTGCTTTGCTGCCAGCCACGGTGGCAAGTTGTTGGGTGATAAGCTTTTGCGCTATTCCTACTTGGCATCTGCAGCGATCTTCTGCTATTTCGCAGTCTACGTGATCGTATCCGGCTACAACGAATTCGTCGGTTCCGGTGCCGTCGAGCAGTTGCATTCGCTGTAACCGTGCGAAACGGGTTTGGCTTTCTATACTCCCAGCCGAACCCCTTTTTTGTGCCAGGAGTCGAGTCATGGATGAGCAAACACGCGTCGAAGTGGCTGAACCTCGCTTCGAACATGGACACTTCCTGCTGATTGCAGGATTTGGCGATCGATTTACCCAAGACACCGCCAAGGACATCCCGGCGCTGTGGGAGAAATTCCTGCCTCATCTGGGGCGAATTCCCGGGCAAAAAGGCGAAGTGACCTACGGCGTCTGCTGCAATTTCGACGGCAAGGGCGGCTTCGATTACATCGCCGGCGTGGAAATCACCAAGCTCGACGAACTGCCGCAGGACGTCTATCGCTGGGTCGAAGTGCTGCCCCGCCAGTACGCGGTGTTCGAACACAAAGGGCCGCTCGATCAGTTGCCGCAAACCCTGCAATACATCTACAAAACCTGGTTGCCGACCTCTCACTACGTCGAGCTGAACGCCCCGGAACTGGAGCGTTACAGCGCCGATTTCAACCCGCGCCTGCACACCGGCAAACTGGAAATCTGTGTGCCGGTCGATACCAAGGCCTGAGCCGACAGTGATGAGGCGGATCACTGATCCGCCTCATGCGTTTGCGCCGTGTGCGGATCGATATGCCCCCGCGATTCCTTTATGCTTTCAGCACTTTCTTCTGCTGATTTCCGAGCCGCCATGAACACCGTCATCCGCAACGTCACCGCCGCCGACCTGGATCGCTGCTACGCCATCGAAACCGTTGCTTACGAAGGCGACGAAGCCGCCACCCGCGAGAAAATCGCCACGCGTATCGCCACCTGGCCGGAAGGCTTTGTCGTGGCGGAAGTGGATGGCGTGGTGGCGGGTTTCGTCAATTCGGGCGCTGCGTTTGATGTGCAGATGTCGGACGAGGCGTTCAAGGAGCTGATCGGCCACGATCCAAAAGGCCCGAACGTGGTGATCATGTCGGTGGTGGTGCACCCGGATTATCAGGGGCAGGGGCTGGCGAAGCGCTTGATGGCTGAGTTTATCGAGCGCATGCGCGGGATGGATAAGGCGACGATTCATTTAATGTGCAAGGAGAAGCATATTCCGCTGTACGCCGGGTTTGGCTTTGCCTACATCAAACCGTCGGAGTCGGATCACGGCGGCATGGCGTGGCACGAGATGATCCTTACCCTCTAAAGCCAACCCGATCTCCACTGTAGGAGCTGCCGAAGGCTGCGATCTTTTGATCTTGCTGTTAAGAAGATCAAGATCAAAAGATCGCAGCCTTCGGCAGCTCCTACAATGGTTTGAGTTGTGTCAGTAAGGGGGTCGGTTATCCGTTTTGATGCATCAAGATCGTAGGTTTCGGCATCATGCATCCCTCGGTGTCTCAGAAAACCAGCCCCATGCGCCGTTCGTAACCGATCCGGCCCTTGTACGCTTCGCCGCTGTCGACATAGCCGTGCTTGGCGTACAGCGCAATCGCCGCGTCGTTATCCGCGTCCACCGACAACTCCAGCCCTTTGATTTCCGGCCACGCCTGACGCGCGACCTCGGGCAGCGCTTGCAGACACGCTTTGCCATAACCCTTGCCCTGCGCGCGGCGATCAACCTGCAACGCATGCAAGGTGGCGCTGTGTTCATCAGCCCAGGCCGGCAACACGGGCGGGCGCTTGAGCAGCAGAAACGCCACCGGCACGTCTTCCGCCAGCAGGGCAAAACCCTTTACGCCGGGGCCGGGTTTCGACAACAAGGTGTGCAACGCACCGTGAATATCGCCGGAGAACTTGATCTGCTCGGCATGAATTTCAATCGCCTCGACTTGCTGACGCTGCAAAGCATTCAGGCTGTCGTACGGCACGAGTTGGGCTGACACGGGAATTTCCTTTTTCCTACAAAGATAAGCCTCGGATTCTAGCGATTTTGCCCTCAGTGGAATTTTTTTGTTTCGCCTGTCGATCTGCCGATCCACCAAGCGACTAAGGGTGTCTTCACCACAAAAACCACGGAGAACACCATGAGCGCACAATCCGAAATCCAGACCCTGATCAACACCTACCGCGACGCCGTGATGAAAAAGGACGTAGAGAAAGTCATGGCGCTGTACGCCGACGACATCGTCTCGTTCGACGCGATCAAAGCCCTGCAATTCAAGGGCAAACCGGCGTACCGCGAACACTGGGTCGCGTGCATGGAAATGTGCCCCGGCCCGCACATTTTCGAATTCCATGAAATCGCCATCGAAAGCGCCGACAACATCGCCTTCGCGCACTGGGTGGCCAATTGCGGCGGCACCAATGAAAAAGGCGAAACCCAGAGCTGCTGGATGCGCGTCACCGCCTGCTATCGGCAGATCGGCGGGGCGTGGAAAATCGCCCATGAACACTGGTCGGCGCCATTCGATCCGATGAGCGGCGCGACCCTGTTCGATGTGCAACCTTGATCTTCAGCCATAGTTGATCCGTCCGCTTCAGGAGAACGCCATGAAGTATTTATGCTTGGTCTACAGCGATGAACGCTTGCTGCATTCATCGCCCGACAGCCCGGAAGACGCCGAGTGCTGGGCTTACGCCGAGTCGATTCAGGGCAGTGGGCGGATGGTTGCCGCCGAGGCGCTGGAGTCGGTGCAGACCGCCACCACGGTGCGTATGCGCAATGGCAAGTTGTCGATCACCGATGGCCCTTTCGCTGAAACCAAGGAGCAATTGGCCGGTTTCTATCTGATCGACGCCAAGGATCTCAACGAAGCGATCCAGCTCGCCGGCAACATTCCGGCGGCGCGGGTCGGCAGCGTTGAAGTGCGCCCGGTGCGGCAGTTGAATGTCTGAGGTTCGGTCGCGGGTCGAGCAGGTCTATCGCGAAGACTCGCGGCGGATTCTGGCGACGCTGATTCGCCTGCTGGGTGATTTCGACCTCGCCGAAGAAGCCTTGCACGAGGCGTTCTTCGTCGCCGTCGAACGCTGGCAGCGCGACGGCGTGCCGGAAAATCCGCGCACCTGGCTTGTCTCGACCGGGCGCTTCAAGGCGATTGACGTATTGCGCCGCCGCGCCCGGTTCAAGGCCTCGCAGCCGATGTTGCTGGCGCAACTGGAAGAACTCGAACAGGCCGACTGGAGTGGCGAAGACGTGGAAGACGATCGCCTGCGGCTGATCTTCACCTGTTGTCACCCGGCGCTGGCGGCGGATGCGCAAGTGCCGCTGACCTTGCGCGAAGTCTGCGACCTGACCACCGAAGAAATCGCCCGCGCGTTTCTCTCGGCGCCGGCGGCGATTGCCCAACGCATCGTGCGGGCGAAAGCCAAGATCCGTGACGCGAAAATCCCTTATCAGGTGCCGAGCCTGAGCGAATTGCCCGAGCGCCTCGATAGCGTGTTGCGGGTGATTTATCTGGTGTTCAACGAAGGCTATTCGGCGTCGGTCGGCGCTGAACTGACCCGCGAAGATCTGACGCGTGAGGCGATCAGGTTGGGGCGGTTGTTGATGGAATTGCTGCCGGAGCCGGAAGTGATGGGGCTGCTGGCGATGATGCTGTTGCACGAATCACGACGCTCGGCGCGCACCTCGCCGAGTGGTGAACTGGTGCTGCTGGATGATCAGGATCGTTCGTTGTGGGATGCCGGGTTGATCGCTGAAGGTTGCGCGCTGGTCGAGCGCGCGCTGACCACACGGCGATTTGGGCCGTATTGTTTGCAGGCAGCGATTGCGGCGGTGCATGCCGAAGCGCCGATGGCGGCCGAGACGGATTGGGAGCAGATCGTTGGTTTGTATGACGTGCTGTTGCGGGCGGTGCCTTCGCCGGTGATTGAGTTGAATCGAGCGGTGGCGGTGGCGAAGCGGGATGGGGCGTTGGCGGGGTTGCAGTTGATTGAAGGTATTTTGGCGCGGGGCGAGTTGCAGGATTATCACTTGGCGCATTCGGCGCGGGCGGAGTTTTGTCGGCAGTTGGGGCGGGTGGAAGAGGCGCGGGAGGCGTATTTGCGGGCGCTTGAATTGACGCGGCAGGAGCCGGAACGGCGGTTTATTGAGGGGCGGCTTGGTGAACTGGGTTGAGCTGAAATCTTCACTGGTACTGCCGGCCTCTTCGCGAGCAAGCCCGCTCCCACAGTTGATCGCGTTCCAAATGTGGGAGCGGGCTTGCTCGCGAAGGGGCCATTAAGACCAACCAATAAATCAGGCCTGCTGCCGGGTTGCAGCCATCACTATCTCGCGAATACACACCCCCTGCGGCTGCCCATACGCATATTCAATCGCCGTCGCCACATCTTCAGCACTCAACACCGTGCCGCCCATGTCCTGCTTCCACGCCTGATACCCGGTCTTGATCGCCTCATCCGTGGTGTGGCTCAGCAACTCAGTTTCAACCGCCCCCGGCGCAATCGTCGTCACACGCATATTGTGCGGCGCCAGCTCCTCGCGCAGATTCTCCGACAACCCATGCACCGCAAACTTGGTGCCGACATACGCGACATGGTTCGGGAACGTCTTGCGCCCGGCCACCGAACTGACGTTGATGATCGTCCCGTGCTTACGCGCGATCATCCCGGCCACCACCGCGTGCACACCGTTGAGCAAGCCCTTCACATTGACGTCGAGCATCTGATCCCACTGCGCCGGATCCTGCTCGCTCATCGCACCGAGCAACATGACGCCAGCGTTGTTGATCAGCGCATCCGCCGGGCCGAATTGCGCTTCGGCTTCCGCCACCGCCGCGAGCAATGCGTTGCGATCGGTGATGTCGACTTTACGACTCAGGCTGTGCGGCAGCGCCAACGCTTCAAGGCGTTCAACGCGACGCGCGAGCAACAGCAGCGGATGGCCGGCCGCGCTTAAACGACGGGCGGTGGCTTCGCCGATGCCCGAACTGGCGCCGGTGATGATGATCAATGGCTTGCTCATGGGTGAACTCCTGAAATAAGTATTTCAAATGACTGAACGATGGGCACAGTATATTTAGCGCCGTTGTGGCTGAAAAATGCCTTATTCCTCTGTCTGCTATCGGTATCTCCTATGGATGTCCGTCATCTCAAGGCCTTCCTCGCCGTGTTCGAGGAACGCAACATCACCGCCGCCGCGCAGCGCCTGTTCATCAGTCAGCCGACGCTATCGGTGACGATCAAACAGCTTGAAGAAGAACTCGGCGCGACGTTATTCGTGCGCCAGCCGCGCGGTGTCGAGGTCAGTGATGAAGCGCGGTTGCTGTATCCGCAAGCGCGGCGGATGGTCGCCGACGCCGAGGCGCTGAGCCGAATGTTTCGCGGCCGCGAAAACCGTGCGCCGCTGACCCTCGGCATCGAGGGCGACATCGCTGCCAGCCACATCGAAGCCTTTGTACGCATGGCGCATCTGGCATTGCCGAATCTGTTGCTGACGATGGAGGAGGGCTGTCAGGGTGATGGACGCTTGGCGGTCGAAGAGATGTGTTGCGAGGACGAATTGTTCCTGCCGCTGTGGGAAGAATCCTATGTGATGGCGCTGCCGGTGAATCATCCGATGGCGACGGTGCAAGCGAATTGGGCACCGATCGAGGATTGGATTACCTGTCCGCAGCATCCGTCGCATCAGCGCTTGATGGCGTTGTACGGGCGTTCGCCGGAAGCGGTGGCGGGGCATGCCGGCTCGTTGCAACAGGCGTTGCACATGGTCGCGGCGGGAGTTGGCGTGGCGATGTTGCCGCAGTCATTGGTGACCGGGCATGCGCGGGTGGTGGTGCGCGCGTTGCACCTGCCGGCGCCGACGCGAAGGGTAGGGTTATGTTATGCGGCGCAGGCGCTGGAGCTGCCGGCGATGCGAGGGTTGCATGAGTATTTTTTGTTGAATCGACCGGTGGTGATTGAGGCTGCTTGAGGATCAAAAGATCGCAGCCTTCGGTAGCTCCTACAGAGGTACGCATTCCCATGTAGGAGCTGCCGAAGGCTGCGATCTTTTGATCTACTCAAACATTTTGTTAAGCAACCAGTGTCTGTGATGACGCCTTCGCGAGCAAGCCCGCTCCCACAGTGTCCGAGTCGCATACAAAATCAATGAACACCTCGATACCTGTGGGAGCGGGCTTGCTCGCGAATGGGGCACCGCTATTCCAGCATCTTGTTCAACAACCAGCTCCCCGCCGGCCCCGGCGGATACAGCCGCGACCACAGTGCATCGACAAACACCGGTTTAGGCCAGCCACGCACTTTCAATTCCACCAACAAATCATTGCCAAACCGCTGCGCCAGCCAACGCGGCAACGGCGCCCAGCCGAAACCCTTTTCGGCCATTTCCAGCAACATCAAATAACTCGGCGCCGACCACACCCGGCCTTTGCCACGACTGTCATAGGGATTAACGATGGTCGCCAGGCGCAGCTCGCGATGCAGCTCCAAGGTGTGCTGATCAATGTGCTCAAGCGTCGCCAGCGGATGATCGCGATTGACGAACAGAGCTATTTCCGTGCGTTCGGCCACGGTCGAGGTCACCAGATCTGGCGGATAATTCTCCTGCATCTCCGCGAAGGCCAGATGTGCGCGACCGCGTTGCACCAGTTCAATCAAGTCATCGCATTCAGCGATCAAACATTCCAGCTCAAGATCCGGATAACGCTGCTCGAACCCGACCAATGCCGCTTCAAAACGGTACGACTGATACGTGTCGGAAATCGCCACGGTCAGCTTCGGCTCGACGCCTTGGGACAACTGCCGCGCGGTCATTTCCAGACGACTGGTCGCCGCCAGAATCGCCTCCGCTCGTTGCAACATCACATGCCCGGCGGGGGTGAGCGTCGGTTTTCGGCTGCTGCGATCGAACAGCACCAGATCCAGATCGATCTCAAGGCTGGCGACCGCCGCGCTGATGGTCGACTGACTGCGCCCGAGTTTGCGCGCCGCCGCCGAAAACGAACCTTGGGTCGCCGCTTGCACAAACGCCAACAGCACTTCTTGCGAGGCCATGAACTATCGCCTTGATCGATGGTTATTGGTTGTGAAGTATCGGTGTGAGGTTAGATCATGGCAACCATCTTCACTCAAGGAGTCAGGCAATGACTGCCCCTAAATCCATCACTGAACGTATTTTCCAGGCCGTTGGTTTCGAACTGCTGGCCATTCTGATCTGCACGCCGCTGCTGGCGTGGTTGATGAAAAAACCGATGCTTGAAATGGGCGCGGTGACGGTGTTGATCGCGATGCTGGCGCTGGGCTGGAACGTGGTGTTCAACCGCTACTTCGACCGGGTACTGGCGCGGATGAATGTTGCGCATAACGCCTGGGTGCGTGTGGTGCATGCGCTGCTGTTCGAGGGTGGTTTGATTGTGATGGGCGTGCCGCTGATTGCGTGGTGGTTGTCGGTGAGTCTGTGGCAGGCGTTTTTGCTGGATATCGGCGTGCTGCTGTTCTTCCTGCCGTACACCTATGTGTATCACTGGGCGTACGACGTGCTGCGCGAACGCTTCATGACCCGTGGTGTTTGTGAGGGTTAACCAAAACCTGTGGCGAGGGGATTTATCCCCGTTGGCCTGCGCAGCAGGCCTATCTTTTCTGGATCAAAAGAGGGGGCGCTGCGCACCCCAACGGGGATAAATCCCCTCGCCACAATGGATGGGTGTCAGGTTTAGAGGAACATCCCGCCGGATGCCTCAACCCGCTGGCCATTGATCCATTGCGCACCCGGCGACAGCAACAACGCCAGCGCCCCGCCAATATCATCCGGCTGACCGGCGCGTCCTAGCGCAGTGTTTTCCGCGACCATCGCATTCACCGCCGCATTATCGCGAACCGTCCCGCCACCAAAGTCAGTTTCAATCGCGCCTGGCGCCAACGTGTTCACAGCAATCTGCCGCGCGCCCAGCTCTTTCGCCTGATAACGGGTCAGCACTTCAATCGCGCCTTTCATCGCCGCATAAGCGCTGGCGCCCGGGATGGTGAAACGCGCGAGGCCGCTGGAGATATTGATGATGCGTCCGCCGTCGTTGATCAGCGGCAGCAGTTGCTGCGTCAGGAAGAACGGCCCTTTGAAATGCACGTTCATCAGCATGTCGAATTGCTCAACCGTGGTCTCGGCGAAGCTCACGTGCAGACCGACCCCGGCGTTGTTGATCAGGAAATCAAAACGCTCGCGTTCAAATTGTTCGCGCAGCGCTTGCTCAACCTTCGCGCCGAACGCGGCAAAGCTGTCACTGCGACCGACGTCCAGTTGCAGCATGACGGCTTTGGCGCCGAGTTTTTCCACTTCGACGACCAGCGCCTGCGCTTCATCCGCGCGGCTGTGGTAAGTGCCGATGATGTCGACACCTTGGGCGGCGAGGTGCAGGGCGGCGTTTCTGCCGAGGCCACGACTGGCGCCGGTGATCAATGCGATTTTGCGGTTCATGGGCTTTCCTCGATTGTGATGAGTGGTGATGGGCTCAGTTTATTTGTCCACTGATAGGTGATAAACAGACTGAAATCGGAATCACTGATCGGCTCAGCCGAACAATCGTCAGGTGCTTACATGAACAAACTGGAACTGCTGCGCACCTTCGTCCGGGTCAGCGAATTGTCGAGTTTCACCCTCGCCGGCGAGAGCCTCGGCCTGCCGCGCTCTACCGTGTCCGAACACGTGCAGGCGTTGGAAGCGTTGCTCGGCACGCGCCTGTTGCAGCGCACCACGCGCAAAGTGCAGGCGACGCAAGATGGACTGGTGCTGTACGAACGCAGCAAGGATCTGCTTTCGCACATGGACGAGATTGAAGGGTTGTTCCGCCAGGATGAGGCCTCGCTGACCGGGCGCATTCGGGTCGACATGCCAAACATTCTGTCGCGACGTCTGGTCATGCCGCTGTTGCCTGAGTTCATGGATCGTCACCCAAATCTGGAACTGGAAATCAGCAGCACCGACCGCCGCGTCGATCTGCTCAGCGAGGGTTTTGATTGTGTGGTGCGCATTGGCGCGCAGCCGGATCAATCGGTGGTCGCGCGGCATTTGGGCGATTTTTCGATGATCAACTGCGCGAGCCCGGCTTACCTTGAACGCTATGGTGTGCCGCAGACGCTGGAGGATCTGGCGCAGCATCGGCTGGTGCATTACGTCGGCGTATTGGGTTCGCGTTCGGAAGGGTTTGTGTACGAGGAGGGAGGTGAGGTTAAGCGTTTGCCGATGGCGGGCAGTGTGATGGTTAACAGCACGGATGCTTATGAGTCGGCGTGTCTGGGCGGGTTCGGTTTGACCCAAGTGCCGCGCTCGGGCATGAAGCCGCATTTGGATAACGGCGAACTGGTGACGGTGTTGCCGCAGTTTACGGCGCCGTCGATGGCGATTTCGTTGTTGTATGCCCGGCAGCGACATTTGCCGTTGCGCGTGCGCGTGTTTATGGATTGGCTCGGCGATGTGATCCGCTCAACCCTCTAACCCACACCTTGCACTCAAACCTCACTGGATCTCTATCTGAAACGGCTACCTGTAGGAGCTGCCGCAGGCTGCGATCTTTTGATCTTTAAAAACAGGATCAAAAGATCGCAGCCTGCGGCAGCTCCTACAGGGAATTGTTGTGGGTCAGAAGATCTGGGTAAACAGCCAGTAGAGGCTGCCGGACAGCAGGATCGCCGCCGGCAACGTCAGCACCCACGCCATCAACAAATTGCGGATGGTCTTCATCTGCAACCCGCCACCGTTGGCAACCATCGTCCCCGCCACACCCGACGACAACACATGCGTCGTCGACACCGGCAAACCGAACATATCCGCCGCACCAATGGTCAGCATCGCCACGGTTTCCGCCGACGCACCCTGCGCATACGTCAGGTGCGTTTTGCCGATTTTCTCACCCACCGTCACCACAATCCGCTTCCAGCCAACCATGGTGCCGAGCCCCAGCGCGATGGCCACGGCGATCTTCACCCACAGCGGAATAAACCGCGTGGCGTTGTCGATCTGTTGCTTGAACAGTTGCAGTTTGCTGCTGGTGTCGGCGTCGAAATTGCCGACCTTGTTCTTGTCCATCAGGCGAATGCTTTCGCTGGCCAGGTACATGTCGTTACGCACGTTGCCCATGGCTTCGGCCGGGACTTTCGCCAGCGAACCGTAGCCCCGGACTTCTTCGCCGATGTGCCCGGTGAGGGCAGCGAGGGCGGGGATCAGTTGCGGCGTGGCTTCCTTGCTGCGCACGTAATCGGAAAGGATCGGGCGCGGATCGGCCGGCGCCGGCTGCGGTGCACTTTTCACCAGCGCTTGTTGGGTGACTTGCGCCACAGCGGCGAATTGCAGCGATTGTTCTTCGGGCATGGTGCGGTTCAGGGCGTACGCCATCGGCAGCGTGCCGACCAGAATCAACATGATCAGGCCCATGCCTTTCTGGCCGTCGTTGGAGCCGTGAGCGAAGGACACGCCGGTGCACGTGGCGATCAGCAAACCGCGAATCCACCAGGGCGGCGGCGCGTTGCCTTCCGGTGCCTTGTACAGCGAACGATTCTTCACGAACGCGCGCAGCGCCAGCAGCAACAGCGCCGCGCAACCGAAACCCACCAGCGGTGAGAGCAGCAGCGCGTAACCGATCTTGGTCGCCTGCGCCCAGTCGACACCGCTGGTGCTGTCGCGGCCGTGCATCAAGGCATTGGCCACGCCGACGCCGATGATCGAACCGATCAGCGTGTGCGACGAAGACGCCGGTAAACCCAGCCACCAAGTGCCGAGGTTCCAAAGGATCGCGGCGATCAACAGCGCGAAAATCATCGCGAAACCGGCCGACGAACCGACCTGCAAAATCAACTCAACCGGCAGCAACGCGATGATGCCGAACGCCACCGCGCCGCTCGAAAGCAGCACACCGAGAAAGTTGAAAAAACCCGACCAGACCACCGCCACATTCGGCGGCAGCGAGTGGGTATAGATCACCGTGGCGACGGCGTTGGCGGTGTCATGGAAACCGTTGACGAACTCGAAGCCCAGCGCAATCAGCAGCGCCACGCCGAGCAGCAGAAACGGCGTCCACGTGGTGACGACCGTGCCGAGTTCGTGCATGTCGTGCATCAGGCTATAGGCGGTGAACAGCATGCCCATCGCCAGCACGGCGAAAAAAATCACGTAGGTGAACGGGCTGGTTTTCTTGTCGAGGGCGGGCCTGCCGCTGGGGGCGGATGTGTGGCTGGCGGTCAGGGAGGGAGTAGCCATGAGCGGACAATCCTCAGCGAGGGAAGGAATGTCGCCCATGATCATTGCAGAATGTTACAGAGAGACTGCGGCAGATCAGTGTTTGGATGAATAGCCTGACCATTGATCTGTTGAGTCCATACCTGAACTCTGGGGAATTCAGGTGAGCTTTTGTGGCGAGGGGATTTATCCCCGTTGGGTTGCGAAGCAGCCCCAAAACCATTCACCTCGGTGTATCAGCTCAACCGCGATCACCGGATTTACGACTGCTGCGCAGCCGAACGGGGATAAATCCCCTCGCCACAGAATCTTTGTCATCTCGATAGATCTCTGCAGCGACAATAGATCTGTGGTGCGCAAGGGTCAGTAATCACCTCTTTTACGAAACGCCCACCTTCCGGCAATCACGGTAAACGTCGCCACCAGCGCCACCAATATCCAGAACCCTTCCGGATCCTGCGACAGTGGCACCCCGCCCACATTCATCCCGAAAAAACCGGCAATGATGTTGATCGGCAACGCCAGCACCGTTACCACGGTCAGGGTAAACAGCGTGCGGTTGCTCTGTTCGTTGAGGTTGGCGGCGATCTCTTCCTGGAGCAATTTGATCCGCTCACCCAACGCCGTGAGGTCGTTGATGATCAGCGCAAACTCTTCAGTGGATTTGCGCAGTTCCTTGACGTCCTCCTTCTGCAACCACGGCGGCGGCCGATTGAGCAGGCGCAGCAACGAACCCGGCTCCAGCGCCAACAGCCGTTGCAGCCGCACCAGCACCCGTCGATTGGCACCCAGTTCCGCGCGGTTGGTCGACAGCTTTGAGGAGAGCAATTCATCCTCGACCTGATCCACACTCATGCTGGTTTTGCGCACGATTTGCGTCAGCACCTCGCCCTGATCCCGCAGCAAATGCACGAGTAGTTCCGACGGTGAACGAAAGCGCTCGCCAGCCTTCACCGACGAACGCAATTTATCCACCGAGTGCAGCGGTTGCAGGCGCGCGCTGACGATCAATTTGCTGCGCACGCAGACCCACAATGTCGACACGTCCGACGACACCATGCTGCTGAGGTTGAACACCACATCGTTGACCACCGCCAGCAACGCCGAATCGACATGCTCGATGCGCGTCGAGCGCGAGCCTTCATGCAACGCCTCGAAAAATTCTTCAGGCAATTGCAGGTGACTCTTCATCCAGCGCTCGCACGCCGCGTGCGCCAGATTGAGGTGCAGCCAAAGAAATTCGCCGCTATCGCTGTCGTCCTGCAAACAGCGTAATGCCGTCGCCGAATCCACTTCGCGGCCACGTTCGCCGGGCAGAAAACGAAAACCGTAGAGCAGGCCAAACAGATCGGGATCGCGATGACTGATGTCGAGGCTGTGGTTCATGGAGGCTCGCTGCGAGGAGGGCGTCTGGCGTGGGGTTTACAGATTCACCTGCTCGGCATCTTCGCAATCGTGCGTGACGGTTTTGTGACCGCTCGATGACGGGGTGACATGTACCGATTTCGATACCGTGTGGGTACACAGTCGATCTCAATTCATCGCGGCTCTGGTCGATGACCGCTTATCTATCACCGGTATTGGAGTATTTCCATGGTCAGCATCAGCTCTGTTTCGATCAATCAGACTGTCACTACGTCCACCAGTAAAACCACGATCAACGACGTTGGCGACGACACCAGCACCACCGCGACGGCCACTGCGAGTGCATCCGGCGATGCGCCGAAAGCGGCGGGCGGCGCGGCACCGGCGGGGGATAGCAGTTCCAGCAGCAGCGAAGAATCGGATTCGGTGAAGGAGCTGCGCAAGCAGATTGCCGAGCTGCAAAAGCAATTGCAGCAACAGCAGCAGGCACTGCAAGCGGCGCAGGCGAAGCAGGAAAGCGCGGATGCCAAAGCGGCGGACGTGGCGGCAGCGCAGGCGCAGATCACCACGACGTCGGCTTCTTTGCAGACGGCTACGGCGTCGTTGTTGCAGGCATTGCAGGATTCGGGGTCGAGTACGTCGGGGGCGTTGGTCAGTACTTCGGCCTAAACATAATTTCAGGTCTTACTCGATCAACTGTGGGAGCGGGCTTGCTCGCGAAAGCGATATGTCAGTCGACATCAATGTGGCTGAACCAACGCTTTCGTGAGCAAGCCCACTCCCACAGTGGATCGGGGGCGCATACGTATTTTGTGGCGGACATGAAAAAGCCGCACGATCTTTCAATCGTGCGGCTTTCGCTAGTGCGCTATATCAGTGGTCTTGCTTGTTGCTCAGCACTTTACCGGTAGTGGCGTCGAAGTCGACATCCCACTCAGTGCCATCGGCCAGTTTCAGTTCAACTTCATACTCATAACCATTGAAGTGGTTATCGAGATCGGTGTCGGTGATGGTCGCACCCGGGTGCAGTTTCAACGCTTCGGCGTTCATCGATTCCAGCGACTTGATCTTGCCTTCCTTCACCAACTGAGGGATCTGGTCGACGCGAACATCAGCTTGGGCCAGGCCAGCAGTCAGGGTCAGAGCAGCGGCAGTAAACAGGGCAGTCAAAGTTTTCATCGGTTCAATCCTTTAGTGGTGTGTCTAATTGGGTGAGCTGTTTAAGTGAGTTCAGGTTAACCAGCGCAACTTAATTCACCCTTAAAAACTAGCACCGCCAACAAACTGCTCTTACAGGAGCGAGCCTGCTCGCGATGCAGCCAACTCGATCGCCGCTCAATAACCGTTGTTCTTCAACACCTGATCAACACTGCCGGCCGCCGGACGCTTATAGAACTTCAACAGTTCGCTGGCGCGGTTGGTGAAGATGCCGTCGACACCCGCAGCCATCACCTTCTCGAAATCCACCGGCTCATCGACGGTGTAAACGTGAACAAGCATGCCTTGATCGTGGGTGTATTTATTCATCCACGGTTGCACCAGATCCGAATAGCTTTGATCGCCGCTGTTGGTCAACTTCGCGGAAGGGCCGGTGCCGATTGCACCTTGCGCCTTGGCATAGTCGACCCACTGCTTGAACTCGGCTTCGGACTTCGGCTCCTGTTTGCCGTAGAAAACGTTTTTGTCCTTCTCGCCCGACTCGGCAAAGGTCACTTTCGATTTCGGTTCGATGCTGCCTTCGCCGACCCACAACAGGAGAATTTTCGGCACCTGCGGCATTTCTTTTTCCAGCAGTTCGAGGCTGTTTTTCTCGAACGTCTGCAGGATTACCTTGCCTTTACCCTGACCCACGCCCAACGGGCTCTTCGCCAGTTTCGAACCGGCCGGGCTCAGCCAGCCGCGATCCTGCAGTTTTTCCTTGAGGTCATGCTCGATGCCCGGGAACAGCTGCGGCTCTTTGGTTTCGATGTACAGGCCTGGCTTGTGGTGCGGGTTGGCCTGGGCGATGTTGATGATTTCGTCCAGGGTCAGAATGTTCAGCCCGGCATAAGAAGGACGCGCGCGCTCCGGGTACTTGGCGTTGAACCAGCTGCCGGCGTCGAGGGTTTTCAGTTCGGCCATGGTGAAGGCGTTGGCCGGGCTGTCCTTGCGATCCGGGAACTTGCTCGCGACGTCGGTGGTGCGCTGCAGATTGTCATCGTGCAGGGCGAACAGCACGCCATCCTTGCTGCGCTGCAAATCCATTTCCAGATAATCAGCGCCGAGGTCGCGGGCCAGTGTGTAGGAGGCGGCGGTGGATTCCGGTGCATCGAAGGACGCGCCACGGTGAGCGATCACCGCCGGGTGCGGGATGCCATGCGCCCCGGCCACGGCGTCGGGATTGCTCTGGCTGGCGGCGTGCGCCTGACCGAGTCCGAGCAACAGGCTCAGCATGAGGGCGCTTTTGGTGAAAGTGGCGGGCATGTTCGAGATCCTTTCGCGGGTCTGTTTCAAAGACGTACCTTTTAACAACTGAATCGATTGCGTGCTATCGCCAGACCGACATAAATGTATTAAAACCGAATTTTCCTACAATTCTGCTCGCCAACTGCAGTACGCTTGCCCTCGGCAGACGCCCCGGCAGAGGGCGCGCCACTCGATCACCTTGCGTGTAAACCATCGATCACTTTTCGTGAGGTTTACCATGCGCATCACCTCCCAACTCATCTGCCAGGCTGCCGACGACCTCAAGGGTTTTGTCGGCCTCAATCGTAAAACCGGTCAATACATCGTGCGTTTCAGCGAAGATTCGTTCGGCATGGACGTGGCCGATGACGGCATTATTCCGACCAGCGAATTCGTCTGGGCACCGGCGACCGAGCAGACCATGACGCTTAAACGTGAGTTGATTCAGTTGCTGCTGGATCAGCATATTGATCAGCGGATCAACATTACCGAGCCGTTGCGGGTGTATATGCAGAAGGTTGAAGTGCCGGAGATTGTGGCGGTGCGCAGCTTGGTGCGTGGTTGAGATTTTGCTGTGACTGAGCGGGCCTCTTCGCGAGCAAGCTCGGCTCCTACAAGGATTGGTGGCGCTCGCAAATCTTTTGTAGGAGCCGGGCTTGCTCGCGAAGGCGGCCTAGACTGCGCCACCACCCTCACTGCCCAAACCGATACTCCCGCTCAACCCGGCACACCCGCGTATGAAACTTCGAATACCAAATCGATCGCCCACGCTCCTGAATCACCCGATGCTCAGGATTCTGCCGCCACGCAAGAATCGCCGCCTCACTCTCCCAATACGACACAGTAATGCCGACACCATCCGCCCCACGAACCGACTCCACACCGAGATACCCCGGTTGCATATTCACCAGCTCCTCCATGCGCTCGGCGGCTGCGGCGTAACCGTTATCACCCTCAGTGCGCGTCGAGGTGAAGATCACCGCAAAACACGAGGTCATCGCCGTGCCTCCGCGCAAGCTTCGACAAACGCCCGCACCAGCGGCGGGATTTTCCCTTTGAGCGCCGCGCGTTCCGGCTGGAACAACGTCGCGACGAAGAACCGATGATCCTTGAGCTCGATCGCGCGTAAATCCCCCACCGAATCATGACCTGTGGCGTGTAGGCCATTGCTCAGAAGATCACCCTCGAACTGCGGATTCACACCGTAGCGGCAGCGATAGCCTTCCTCAATTTCCGACGTTTCGTACGCCTTGGCGATCAGCGAGCCGGGAATCAAATGAATGCTGCCCACCGCTTCGACCAGTGAACAAGTCAACGGCGTGAGCAAAGCACGTTCGGAATCGGGCGAGGTTTCGCCATGCTCGGCGTCGGCCCAGCCCAGCACGTTGCGGGAAAATTCCAGCACGGCATGTTGAAAACCACCGCAGGTGCCGAGGAAAGGTCGCTGCTGCTCGCGGGCAAAACGGATGGCCCGTAGAGCGCCGGCTTCGTTTTTGTAAGGGCTGGCAGGGACGCACCAGATGCCGTCGAAACGATGCAGCGCGCTATCGGCGTGAATCTGGTCGGTGGCCAGCCATTCGAAATGCACGGGGCGGGCGAGGTGTTCAGCGATCAGCCCAAGGGCGACGGGGATGGCCTGATGGGCAGTCACCTGCGGGTCGTAATCGCCGATGAGGGCGATGGAAACAGCGTCCATGTAAATTCCTTTTCTTGAATGAACAATGTGATTGCTTTTGTGGCGAGGGGATTTATCCCCGTTGGGCAGCGAAGCGGCCCCAAGATTTCAAGAGCGACGACTGCTTCGCAGCCGAACGGGAATAAATCCCCTCACCACAGAGTTTTGCGTTTGCTTTGAAGAAGGTGTGATTGCCCGCTAACGCCACTCACTATAGATTGGCGCTCACGCACTCAATATTGGCGTTTCCCCAAGTGATCAATGCAGCGGCGCACTATCAGCTCGACTACCCCGATCTGGCCCTGATCCTCGCTCTAACGCGCGCCGGCTCTCTGGCCCGCGCGTCTCAGCTGTTAAAAGTAGACGTCTCCACCGTGTTCCGCGCCGTGCGCCGTCTCGAGTCGGCACTCGGTCAGCAACTGTTCGAAAAAAGCCGCGCCGGTTACCTGCCGACCACCCTCGCACAGAACCTCGCCGAGCAGGCCGAACGCGCCGAGCAAGCCCTCGAAGCCGCGCGCATTGGCGTGGAGCAGGGCGGCGAAGTGATCAGCGGCACGGTGCGTCTGACCTGCACCGACTCGGTACTGCAAGGCCTGCTTCTGCCGGCGCTGGCGCAGTTCATGCCCAACTACCCGGCGCTGACCATCGAACTGAGCACCTCCAACGACTTCGCCAACCTCCGCCGCCGTGATGCCGACATTGCCCTGCGTCTGACACGCACACCGCCGGAGCACTTGGTCGGACGGCAACTGGCGAAGATTTCCTACAGGGTCTGTGCCAGTCCGCGCTATCTGCAGAACGTCGATCCTACAGATCTGACCGCGCTGACCTGGATCGCCCCGGATGACTTTCTGCCCGATCACCCGACCATCGCCTGGCGCCGTCAGCACTTGCCCGGCGTTGTGCCGGGTTATCGCTGCAACAGCATGTTGTCGGTGACTGAACTGGTACGCGCCGGGCTCGGTGTGGCGGCATTGCCGGATTTTCTGATGGGCGATGACCTGCAAGCCTTGAGCGAACCGTTGCACGGTTACGACACCGCGCTGTGGCTGCTGACCCGTCCGGATTGCCGGGCGTTGCGCTCGGTGGTCACGCTGTTCGATGAACTTGGGCGGGCGCTGCGTCTGCCGTGATCAGCGCTGCGCAGACTGGCGCATGTGATCGTGCATCTCGCTGGTGAGACTTTCGATGCGTTCGGTCAGGCTCTTGGTCATCTCGGTGAGGCGGGTGTTTTGCTCCAGCAATTCCAGCAACTGCGCGGTGTTCTGTGCGGCCTGAGCCTGACGCTCAGTATTAGCTCGCGCGAGGTCTTCACGGTGCTGGGCGTCGGCGTCGGATTGCGCCTTGTCGCGCGCGGCCTGGCGGGTTTGCGCGAGCAGAATCAGCGGCGCGGCGTAGGCCGATTGCAGGCTGAACGCGAGGTTGAGCAGGATGAACGGGTAAACATCGAACGTGGTCACGCCGAAAACGTTGAGGCAGACCCACAGCAACACGATCAGGGTTTGCGCGCCGAGAAATGTCGGCGTGCCGAAGAACCGCGCAAAGGCCTCGGCGCGCAAGGCGAAGGTGTCGTTGCCGAACGTGGTGGCGAGGTGGGCGTGAGGGCGGTGGAAGCGCAGGTGATCGGTGGGGTCGGTGGTGGGTTTTTCCGATGGGTCAGGGGTCATGATGGGCTCGGCGGGGTTGGGTGGCTGTGCATATAGTCTTGCGTTGTGGCTGCCGGCCTCTTCGCGAGCAGGCTCGCTCCCACATTTGAACTGCATTCCTACTGATGAAACTCGGTCAAATTGTGGGAGCGGGCTTGCTCGCGAAGGCGGCGCCACCGTCCCTCAAACTCTGGCGTCATGCGCCAATGCGACACTGATCGTATTGCGCCCCGTATGTTTCGCCGTATACAACGCCTTGTCCGCATCCTCCAGCCAATCCACCGCGTCCTTATACCCGGCCTGATAGCGCGCCAGGCCAATACTCAAACTCACCCGCAAATCCGGCACATCCGGATGGCGATACTGCTCCAGCGCCTCGCGCAACTGCTCCATCAGCACCTCGGCTTTGGCCAATGGCAGCGTCGGCAGAATCACGCAAAACTCATCTCCACCATAGCGCCCGGCCAACTCATATTCATCGAGCACACGCTTGAGCTCCAGACTCAATTGACGCAGCGCCGCATCGCCAACGATGTGCCCAAAACTGTCGTTGATCACTTTGAAATGATCGATATCGATCAACGCCAATGTGGCTTGCGTGTTGTGCTGACGACACTGCTGAAACTTCAGATGCAGCAGGTCTTTCCAGGCGCCGTGATTGAGCAGGCCGGTCAGGCTGTCGGTACGGCTGAGCGCACTCAACGCACGTTTATGCTGGGACAATTTGATCGCCAGTCGATAACAAACCATGCCCAGCGCCAGCGGATACAGCGTAAGCATCGGCAGACAGGCCCAGACTTGCGCCTGTGTCATCGTCAGACTGAATTTGAAACCGAAGATCGACCAGCCCAGCAACACGCCGACGAGTTGAGCGAGGGCGCCAAACACGAACAGTCGCTGGCCACCGGCCGCCACGTTGTTCATGGTCATCATCGACAGAATGGTCACGGTCGCCAGCGGATTGAACTGAAAACTCGCCGCCCAGAACCCGCCGCACAGCGAGTCATAAAGCATGTTGCGGCGCTCGGCCTGATAGGGGAACGCAGAGCGCGTGGAGATCTGATACGCCAGATGCGGCCAGGCAAAGCCGTTAAACAGCAACAGTGCCCAGATCCAGCCCGGCATGTTCAGCGGATACAGCGCGGCGCCGACACAGAAAAAACCGACGCCCAGACCGATGATCCGGGGCAGGTAAATACGTCTGGCGAATGACAAGCCTTTGCCGCGATTGTTTTCCATGGTGTCCTGCGCGAAATTCGTCCTGAAATACTTTGCAGTATATTTCCTCAGGTCGACCGTCTGTCGGTCGATTGTCGGACATTGTCATTTATTCCAACAGGAATGATCAGTGTCCTTCCGAGCCATTAATCGATGGCTCACGCAGGAGAGTGGCGCGTTAGAGCTGATAACAGCCGAGAAACATGTCCAGAGCCGATTCAACGACGGTGTTCTGCATCTCGGCATCCAGCGGCGGTTGGCCCATGGAAATCTGTGGCCAGAAGCCAAACGACTTCAGTAGGCCTTGCACCTGATGCGCGGCGAATTCCGGATCGACAGGCTTCAATCGACCGTCGGCCACCGCTGCACGAATCCACACCGTCAGGCCTTCTTCACGTTCGCCCATGCGCGCCACCATGTTCTGCGCACGCTCCGGGGAATGAATGGTGGCGGCAATCGCCACCCGCGCCAGGCCGAGGAAATTGTCGTCGGCCATCATCTGCAATTTGGCCAACAGCATCTGCCGCAGCTGCTCGCGCAAAGGCTTGTCGGCGCAATACGGTTCGCGCATTTCTGCGCTGATCCGCGCCCACAACTGATTCAGAATCTCGGCGAACAACTCTTCCTTGCTGGGGAAATGGTTGTACACCGTTCGCTTCGACACACCCGCCGTCGCGGCGATCTTATCCATGCTGGTGACCTCGAACCCGTTGGCACGAAATTCGGCAATCGCCGCCTGAATAATGGCTTCGCGTTTACGGTCGGTGAGGCGCTGTGGAGCTGTCATAAGTACGCTTCGGCAGGAAGTGGATGAAATTACACTCGGTAGTTTACTTGTCATCGTGTTTGATACAACCTAGAAACTACACCGCTCAGTGTAATGTTGCGTTAATCCTCGCAACCTAAAAAACAGACAGTTCGGCCTGTGCGTGCAGCCATGGCCATTTATCGTCCCACCGTGAAACGCCGTGAATTCCCCGGTTTTTCAGGAGTCATTCAGTCATGGCCAACCCAAATCCCGCTTCAACACCCGAAGCCTCACGTCAGGCTCAAGGGCTGTTCCGCAACCACGCGCCAGTGCAGCGCGAAGGCCTGCGCAAAATGTTGCGGATCATGTGGAACATGATCTTCCACAAACCCCGCGACACCCGGCCCGCCGCGCCGATCCCGGTGCAAGCGCTGACCCGCGAAGACCTGCTGGCCGCGCCGAACCACAGCGTCTATCGCCTCGGCCATTCGACCTTGCTGCTGAACCTGCGCGATAAATTCTGGATCACCGACCCGGTCTTCGCCGAGCGCGCTTCGCCCGTGCAATGGGCCGGCCCGAAACGTTTTCACCAGCCACCCATCAGCATCGACCAATTGCCGCCGATCGAAGCGGTGATCCTGTCGCACAACCACTACGACCACCTCGACCACCAAGCCGTACTCAAACTCGCTGAAAAAACCAACTACTTCCTGACCCCGCTCGGCGTCGGCGACACCCTGATCAAATGGGGCATCGACGCCAGCAAAGTGCGCCAGTACGACTGGTGGCAGGGCACCGAAATCGCCGGTATCCGCTTCATCGCCACCCCGTCGCAACACTTCTCCGGTCGAGGCCTGTTCGACGGCAACAGCACACTGTGGGCGTCGTGGGTGATGATCGACGGAGACACGCGCATCTTCTTCAGCGGCGACAGCGGCTACTTCGACGGCTTCAAACGCATCGGCGAAGAATACGGCCCGTTCGACCTGACCCTGATGGAAACCGGCGCCTACAACGTCGAATGGCCACACGTGCACATGCAACCGGAACAAACCCTGCAAGCGCACATCGACCTCAAGGGCCGCTGGCTATTTCCAATCCACAACGGCACGTTCGACCTGGCCATGCATGCGTGGCACGAACCGTTCGACCGAATCCTCGCGCTGGCGTGGGAGCGCAGTGTGACGATCACGACGCCGCAGATGGGCGAGGCGTTTAATCTGGCGCAGCCGCAGCGGGGGAGTGCGTGGTGGTTGACGGTTGAAGGTGAGACTGAAGCAGCGGTGCAGGGCGCCTGACGCCTTATCGCGTCAAGCGAATACCACCTCAATACGCCCCTCTTTTCTTGAACGAGGGGCTGATTTCACCACTATTTGTACGTCTCGTCCGAGCCGAGAAAGACACTCCATCATTTTGGCCTCACTGATACCGCGAAATTTCCCGCGAAGCATTTCGGAGAGTTTGGGCTGAGACAAACCCAGAATTTCCGAAGCTTGAATTTGGGTCAGATGGCGTGCCCTTATGATTTCGCCGATCTTGGCCGCGAGTTGTGATTTGACCTGCATTTCACTGGCATTGGGCAAGCCGAGGTCTTGGTAGACGTTGCCGCTGCCTTCTTCAATTTCTATCATTTGATGATCCTTTGGCGTGATCGTGGGCGCTCTCGTTTGTGCTGCATTTACAACAGGAGCGAGTGCTTATGATCGTGCCGAATATACCTATATAGGGATAATGTTCAACGTTTGCTTTCACCTGCTGAGAGTGAGCGTAAATGCTGGCTGAATCTGGAAGAAGCGGCGTCAGAAAAAGCCTCCATCCCGTGTAGCGGCTACAAGTCAGGCTGACTTTTCCTACTGCTGATTGTCCTTGTTGCTGACAGCGCTTTCTGACGGTGTCGGTAGGCTGTATCGCGAGTGAATGAGTCACTCGCGTTTTTTCATACAAGGATGATCCACATGAAACACCCCTTCAAACGCCGCATAAACACGCTGGCGCAAGCAATTCTGATTTCGCTGACAGCCACAACCATTGCCAACGCCGCCACGGCGAACGCCCCGCTCGAATACGCCAGCGTTACTGAGCTCGGCAACATGATGGCGAGCAATGAACTGACTGCCGTCGCACTGGTTGAGCACCTCACGCAGCGAATCGCTGACCTGGACAAACAAGGCCCGGCCCTTCGCGCCGTTATCGAGCTCAACCCGCAAGCGCTCGATATCGCCAAGGCACTGGATGAAGAGCGCGCAGCAGGTCAGACGCGGGGCGCGCTGCACGGCATTCCCGTGCTGCTCAAAGACAACTTCGACACCGCCGACAGTCTGCAAACCAGCGCGGGTTCTTTAGCGATGGTCGGTCAGCCGGCTGCCGCTGATGCTTTCGTGGTTAAGCAATTACGGAATGCTGGCGCGATTGTGTTGGGTAAAACCAATATGAGTGAGTGGGCTTACGTGCGGGACATGGATCTGCCGCATGGCTGGAGCGGTCGCGGTGGCCAAGGGAAAAACCCACATCTGGCGAGCGAAAGCACCTGCGGCTCCAGCTCCGGTTCCGCCTCTGCTGTGGCAGCAGGTTACGCCCCAATTTCCCTGGGCACTGAAACCAACGGTTCGATCACTTGCCCGGCCTCGGCTAACGGCGTGGTTGGCGTCAAACCGACATTAGGTCTGTTAAGCCGATCCGGGATCGTGCCGATCACTCGACTGCAAGACACTCCGGGCACCCTCAGCCGTACTGTGCGCGATGCGGCGCTGACCTTCAACCTCCTACAAAGGGTTGATGCAGAAGATTCCGCCACCTCGGGTGCACCGACAGGAATTGATTACACCGCACTGTTAAGCAACGATGCCCTGCAAGGCAAACGCATCGGCTATCCCGTTGCCTACGTAGGCACCAACGGTACGCCTCTGACGCCTGGCGTCGAATTTCTGATGGCCATGGCAGCGATGCAGGAACAAGGCGCCACGATCGTACCCGTGACGGTTCGTTTGCCAGACATCGATGGCTACATCCCCAGCCTGATGGGCGGAATGAAACACGAGTTGCCCGAATACTTCGCCAGCCGTCCCGACCTGCCAGTCCAGTCGCTGCAAGCGCTGATCGACTTCAACAAAGCCAATCCCGGCGACGAAGGTCACGGACAAGCCATGCTCGAAGCGATCAACGATATGGACATGACCCATGATCAGGCACGTGCCTCGCTCGCAACCATCAGCGAAAAATTCAAGGGCGCCATCGACGAACAACTGCAAGAACACAATCTCGATGCAATGGTTGCCGAAGCCGACGGCTACTCGCAGTTCGCCGCCGCCGTCGCCGGCTATCCAGCGATCACTGTGCCATCGGGCATGGACGATGACGGACTGCCGACCTCGGTGTTCTTTTTCGGCAAAGCCTGGAGCGAGCCGCAACTGTTCGCCATGGCCTACAGCTATGAACAAGCCTCGGCCGAACTGCGTCATCCTGCCTTCAAGTAATCATCCGACCTGAGCAAAATCCCCACGCTCGACAGCGTTCTGCTGCATAGCCTGGGGATTCAATTTACGGCCCGGCGCGAACCCGGGAAAGAACACCAACCCCTGCGCTTCCAAGCGATACGCCAATGCCAGACGCGCCGCATCGGCCACATCCTGCTGCGCCTCAAACCGCTGAATGTCTTCGACAGACACCTGGGCCTCACGCGACAACTGCTCAGCGCTCCAGCCCAGCATGGCTCGGGCCTGCGTGCAATGCGTCGGGGTAAACTGGAAAAGCGCAATATGTTCGAGAATGAGGTTCATCGCAGAAGTGGCCATGGTGTGCTCCGGGCTCAAGAGTGCTGATTGAAAATATACTGTGTTTTTGTACAGTTGTTTTCGGCCGGGATCAAACGCATTTTTTGATTTTCCCTGATTCGCCGCCTCCAACCAGACGGACGGTGCCTGACCGAGTCGTCGCTGCTCGCTGAAACTCGTCCCGGTCTGCGGGCGCAAGAACGATCGAAGGTAGGCAAGCTTACGGGTAACTGCTCCGTCGGCTGTGGGAGTGTTTGACGTGTGTTGGGACGTTGCAGAAAACTCCGACACCGTGTGGGTAGCTTTCCTTCAGTCGTCACTGGGAAGGGAATGAGATCAGTGAAGTGGATACCCGGTTGATCTAAGATGGCCTCGGTATTCAAAAGAGAAAACGCATGTTGATCTTCAATTGCACCGAAGCTGCCAGCAAGTTTTTCAGCCGGGTTCACAAAGGCAAAAAAATCACGCCGGTGGACAACAACCCCCCGTCGAAGGCCATTGAAGATGACGAGGCCAGCAATTCCGTAGAGCAATGGCTAGTTCATGCGATCACGGTGCAACGTAAGCACGTATTGTTGGTTATCCATGTAAAAACCCGTTACTGCATGGTCTTCGCCGAGGCGAAAAAAGCCGACGCAGAAGGTTTCGTTGCCTGGTTTGCTGATCGTTGGCGTGAAGGATTGATCCGCGATGCGATCAATCACGGCTTTATGGATTGGGTCGATGCCGGTGTCATGCCGGAGCGCATGGATCAAGGCTGTCACGATTACAGGTTTTATCGGCGTAGCCATCGCAGTGCGCAAAAACACATTGATGAAATTGCCTGGTATTTCCAAGGCAGTGCATCTGAGTCGGGCTGTTTACCACCGGGTGAACGGGCAGCCATTGGTTTCGATGCCGCGATGAATGACACGCCCAGAAGCAGCAAAGGTCAGAAAGATATGTACTGGCCGAATGTCGAAATGGTCGCTCACTGGTTGCGTGAATATTGCGCTGTTGATGAGGCGGGTATAGAACGTGCCTTGAAGCGACGTCTGGAGGCGTGGCGAGAGATCAATGCTTGTCATAGGCGCTAGGGTGCAGCCCATGCTTGAGCAACTCGGGCGCGAAGTCATCAGTAATCACGCTCGTATGTTGCAGGGTGGGAATGCTGAGCAGTATGAGCGTCGCTCCAGCAGTTCTGTATCCCGACATAGTCAGCCTGCTGGCGCCGTCAACCTGCAACTACCCCAAGGCTAACCGTCACTCCAGTCCCGGCGCCTCACGAATAATGAAGTGATCCAGGTTCTCGATATTGGCATTGAAGACCTCGAAAGGCTTTTCGGGGTTCTTCTTGCCGGGCACCTGCTTCAACTCCGGCGTCACCCCATAGAAGAAACAGAACAACGCCTTGTCGCTATCCACCGCGTGCTTGATCTCCTCCAGAAACGCCTTGCGCTTGCGGTAGGTGTCGATCAGCTTCTTGTTCAGATAAACGCTGACCGGATACGGCTTCTTCTTACTGTCCTCGGGCTTCTTGAACCAGACCTTGTCCTCGAAATCGATACGAAAACTGGCACTGTGGAAGTCCTCGATCTTCTTGATCCGCCCCCAGTAAATCAGTCCCTTGTTGTCCGTCAGATACTCAATCTTCTTGAAGAACGAACTGTACGGCGCCGAATGCTCGCCGACCTTCAACGGCATCCGCTTAAGCAACTCCTTGTCGGCGAAGTTGGAAACAAAACACTCCACCGGATGCGCAAACACACTGGTCTTGTCCGGCGCCGATTCACGCCTCGCCGACTCTTTACCACCGTCCGCCGCCGCCCGCACCGGATCATCGCGCAACACATCCGCCACCCCCGCTGGCGCGATGGGCTTGCGCACATACTCACGCCGGGTCAGTAACAACTCGGATGGGAAGTGTTCCTCACGACCGTCATCTGCCTCACCATCCGCCGTCTCAATGCCAGACGCTGAAGCCTTCAAACTCACATACGGACAACCCGCCACATGCTGTGTAGTGGGCAGATTCTTGAAGTGCGGCGTGCGCACGTAATTCACGTTCTTGGCGTTGAACGTACCCAACTCTTTGGAGGCCTCGAACGCTGAACGACAGGCATCGTTGGGGCACTGGAAGTGTTCCTTCGCCGAGTCAAACGCCACCGTCTCATCGAAATTGAGATCGCGAACATCATAGATCGACAACTTGTCGTCGAGGCTGAGGCAGTAGGCGAGATCGAATTTCATGGTGGGGCTCGGATCCTTGAGTGGGGGAGGGGTATTAATAGCGGGAGGCGGGGTAGGTTGCACTGATTGTTTTCAGGATGATGCGGAATCTGTGGGAGTCAGCCTGCTGGCGATTGGTGGTATCAACTCATTACCGAATCCAGACACCCGCCCGGCAGCAACACGTTTCAATTGTGGTGAGGGGATTTATCCCCGATGGGCAGCGAAGCTGCCCCAAGATCAGCCAATGCAGTTATTCAGATAAACCGAAATTATTCCTCTTCAAGTCTTCCAACGTTGTCATAAAGCCAAGCTGTGAATTCCGCTCTGTCGTCCGAATGGTGACAACGTTGGTGGCAGTTAGGACACAGCGCCACGACATTCGAAGGCTGGTCTGATCCTTCTTGTGACATATGCTTAACGTGATGAACTTCCAGAAATGGTTTCCCATCCTTTTTAAATGGCGAAACTTTGCCACAACCTTCGCAAATCCCATTGGCCTGCTGCCGAACCCAGCCCCTCAATTCAGGATCACGAAAGTAAACTTTTCTGGTGGACGTCGTTTGGAGAGGTGTTTTTCTACCTTTGGGGACGTAATCAAATTGCTTCCGCTCAAACTTAGCGGCGCGTTGTTCCAGCAATATTTCGTCCGCAGCGGGCTCAGAGTCTTCAAGCGTCAGAACAGTAGAAGCATCAAGTGCCTTCCGGATGCTGCGCGCTACATTCGCACCAACATTCTGTGCAGGTTTGTAACCTTCAATACGCTGTCTACCCATTTCGACCAGCACGGTAGAAATGTTTTGCATCCGGAACTCGACAGAGCCTTTAGTCCGACCGGCTAACGGGCCTTCACGCAGGATTCGATTTTCCTCAGTTTTGACGAATTTCTGGCCGCTCTGCTCGCGTGCAAGCATCTTGAGATAGGAATCGACTGCCGCCTGAATCTCGACCTCACTCCAATCGCTATTACTTTTATCCGTGTCCATACAATCGCCGAGGGTTGAAAACCCTCGGACGATACTGAGTGGCCATCACATCTGTCTACGAAAAATCCTACAGAAAAAAACGACGAATCCTGCGCGATCTTTCATATCCATCCCTAGCCCATCGAGTGCTTCGAGAACTGAAACACCTGCGAAACCCTTCGCCACCAAGATTTTCCTTCCTTCGCCCGCCGAGGTTTTTGGTCGTTCAACAGGTAAGGCATATCCCGAAGCCGAATCCAGCCCTCATCTTGCCAATGCAGCAAACTCAAAGACATCGCCGGCCAATCCAACAAACTCAACATTGGCCGATTTGAATCTCCTGAATCCTGCGCATCGCGCAAGGTTGGCACGACCTCATTGGTCAGCCATTCCCGCAACAACCGATTTCCCGGAACGTAGTGATAGATCAACAGCGCGTACACCCCAGATTCACTGAGCATCAGATGCTGTTCAGGTTCTCGAAAGTACTCAATCCACATGACGCGGCGTTGATCGCTATCTAGTTTGTTGACCACCCGATCATTCAGATGGAAACCCATCAAGCGGCCGACATCGCGGGCGGAGAACCAAGGTTGGTTCTCTAATAGAAGGGCATGCAGAGAAAGGTTGTGGCGAGAGAAGACAGTTACCGAGCATGGATCAGACATATCTATGACCTCTACGTTTTGGATTTTGGGAGGGCCTGACCCCAACGTAGAGTGGACTTAAGAAATCCCAACGAGCAAAGCAGTTGCCACCGACGATTTACGCGTCTGTGTCACTGGCCAAGCTTTCTACGTTGGGCGTTTCTTAGGCACCTGCGATAGAGCTTAGTAGTGCTCATAGCAGGCTTCAATGGGAAGAAACTGTAAGTGCTGTAGGAGATTGAACGCTGTGACGTAGGCGTAAAAATGATTACCAATCGCCCATAAAAAAGCCCCGATCAGATCGGGGCTTTTTACTTTCTCGACTCGCCGACTCAAACCGCAATCGTCAAATCGTGCCAAGTGAGACTATTAGTCCCAGCTCAACGCACCACCAGTCTGATACTCAATAACCCGCGTCTCAAAGAAATTCTTCTCTTTCTTCAAGTCCATAATCTCGCTCATCCAAGGGAACGGGTTAGTCGTCCCTGGATACTCTTCCTTCAAACCAATCTGCGACAAACGACGGTTAGCGATGAACTTCAGATAATCCTCCATCATCGCCGCGTTCATACCCAACACCCCGCGAGGCATGGTGTCACGTGCGTATTCAATCTCCAGCTGCGTACCCTGCAGAATCATCTGGGTCGCTTCTTCCTTCATCTCAGCATCCCACAAATGCGGGTTTTCGATTTTGATCTGGTTGATCACGTCGATGCCGAAGTTCAGGTGCATGGATTCGTCGCGCAGGATGTATTGGAACTGCTCGGCGACGCCGGTCATTTTGTTGCGGCGGCCCATGGATCGGA